>BEHO01000255.1 GCA_002898915.1 bacterium HR12 | reverse complement strand
GCTCGAGCGCCTGGCGGCCGCGACCGGCGAGAGCGCGCAGCTCTACGTCCGCTCCGGCGGCTCGCGGGTCTGCGTGGCCGCGGTGGAGTCCCACCGGGAGCTGCGCACGATCGTGCCGATCGGCGCGGAGCTGCCGCTCCACGCGGGGTCCGCGGCCAAGGCGTTCCTCGCCTTCGAGCCCGAGCCGAGGCGCTTCCTCCGCCGCGCCCGGGATCCCGAGCGGTTCGCGCGGGACGTGGAGCTGGTGCGGGCGCGGGGGTGGGCCGCGAGCGTCGGGGAGCGAGAGGAGGGCGTGGGGTCGGTGAGCGCGCCCGTCCGCGGTCCCGACGGGCGCCTGGCCGCGGTGGTCTCGGTATCGGGCCCGGCGGCGCGGATGGGCCGCGGCGGCGGGCGGCGCTACGCGCCCGCCGTGCTCCGGGCCGCGAGGGAGATCGAGGCGGCCCTCGCGACGGCCTAAGGGTCGTCCCGACCGGACGGCTCGGGGGCGTCGCCCGTGCTGGCGCCCGGGAGGAAGACCCGGAAGGAGGCCCCGCCGCCCGGGCGGTCCTCCACCCAGGCACGACCGCCGTGGAGCTCGGCGAAGCGGGCGACGAGGGACAGGCCGATCCCGCTGCCGGAACCCATCGTGGTCTCCGGGCCGCGACGGAAGGGTTCGAAGATCATCTCCTTCAGCTCGTCGGGGACCCCCGGCCCCTCGTCCTCCACCGCGATGAGCCCGCCACCCTCGGCGGGGTGCACCCGCACCCAGATCCGCGCCTCCCGGGGGGTGTGACGCGCGGCGTTCGAGAGGAGGTTCTCCAGGAGGCGCTCGACCTTCGGCGCGTCGACGTCCACCATGCAGCGCTCGAGATCCAGCTCGACGTGGCGCCCGGCGAGCGCGGTGGTCTTCTCCACGAGGTCGCGCGCGAGCTCCGCGAGGTCGATGGGGAAGCGCCGCGGTTCGACGATCCCACGGTCCAGCCGGTCGAGGTCGAGGAGGTCGGTGAGGAGCGTGTTCATGCCGCGCGTGCGCTCGGCGAGGGTCCGCAGCAGGTGGCGGCGCTCCTCCTCGGGCAGCTCGCGATCGAGGCGCTCGAGGGTGCTCGCGGCACCGAGGATCGCGGTCAGCGGCTCCTTCAGGTCGTGGGAGAGCGTGTGGAGCAGGGTGTTCTTCAGCCGGTCCAGCGCGACGAGCCGCTCCTCCGCCTCCTTCCGCTCGGTGATGTCGTACATGAGGCCCTGGAGGAACAGGGGGTTGCCCTCCGCGTCGCGGACCACGGTCGCCTCGTCGAGGATCCAGACCCACCGGCCGTCCTTCGCCCGCATCCGGTACTCCGCCCGGAAGGGCTTCCCGGTCCGGAACGATTCCTCCTCGGCCGCCCGCGCGGCGGGCAGGTCCTCGGGGTGCGTGAAGGTGCCCATGGGGGCGGGGTGGGCGAGCCACTCCTCGGGGGTGTAGCCCAGCACGTCCTCGAGGCGCGGAGAGATGTAGAGCCAGGCTCCGTCCTCCCCGTACTCGCCGAGGTACACGATGGCCGGCAGCTGCTCGACGAGCGTGCGGTACTTCGCCTCGCTCTCCGCCATGGCCTCCACGAGGCGCTTCTGCTCGCTGACGTCGAACATGACCCCCTGCCAGAACGCGACCCCGCTCACCGGGTCCTCCACCAGGACGGCCTCGTCGTGGAACCAGACGACCCGGCCGTCCTTGGCGAGCATCCGGTACTCGCTGCAGAAGCGCGTGGCGCGCTCGGCCGCCTCCCGGTCCTCCGCGACCACGCGGTCGCGATCGTCCGGGTGGGTGATGCGGATCCACAGCGTGGGGTCCGCGATCCACTCCTCCGCGGTGTACCCGAGGATCCGCTCGGTCTGCGGGCTGATGTAGACGTCGCGGAAGCCCGTCGGGCTCGTCGCGTCCTGCACCTGGGTGTAGGTGATCGCCGGGATGCTCTCGACGAGCGCGCGGTACCGGACCTCGGTCTCCCGCAGCTCCTGGTAACGCGACCGGGCCGTCGTCCGCCCGTCCACGTCGGAGGCTCGCACGACGATGAGCGGGTCGGCGTCGACGATGGTCTCCGCCCACAGGCGCACGACCCGCGTCTCGCCGCTCGGCACGACGAAGGAGGCGTCGAACCCCTCGATGACGCCGCGGGTGCGCAGCTGTTCCATCGCCCGCCGCTCGCCGAAGGACCGGAACAGGCCGAGCTCCGCCGCCGTGGCTCCGACGACCTCGTCGGGGCTGCGGCCGAGGAGGAAGCAGAAGGCGTCGTTCGCCTCGAGGACGGCGCCGTCCTCCATCCGGCAGACGGCCATGCCGAGCGTGCTCGCGCGGAACACGCGATCGAGGAGTCCGCCGCGGGCGGGGACCGAGGTCTCCAGGGGTTCCATCGGTTCAGGCATCGGTCGGACGGGGGACACGCTTTACGGCCGCGCGGCCTCGGGGGGCGCGATCGGGTCCCTCAGCGCGCATGGTTCTGGAGGATGCGGACGATGCGGTCCTCGAGCGCGGAGGCCGTGGCCTTCGGCATGCCACGGGACAGGATCGAGAACTCCGCCCAGGTCTCGAGCCGCTCGAGGAAGACCCAGCCCGACAGGGCGCTGATCCCGCTCAGGGTCCCCGTCTTGGCACGGACCCGAACGGTCCGGAGCCGGTGCCGGAGCGTCCCCTGGCCTCCGGAGGGGAGGGCGCGGAAGAGCGCCGTGCCCCAGGGCTCCGTCTCGGCCTCCCCCAGGAGGCGGACGAGCCCCTCGGCGGTGACGCGGTTCGCGTACGAGAGCCCGGAGGCGTCGTAGCTCTCGATCCGCACGTCGTTGCCCCGGGCCCAGGCCGCGATCGCGGCGGCCCCCTTGGCGATCGTGCCCGGTGGGCCCGCGGCGGCGACGCCGAGCCGCTTCCCCAGCACCTCGGCCATGAAGTTGTCGGACGGTCGGAGCATCCGGGCGAGGACCGAGCGCAGTGGGCGGCCGGCGACCGAGACGAGGGTCCGGAGTCCGGGGGGCGGATCACCGCTGCCGGGGCGACCGCGGACGGGCACGCCGAGGTCCTCGAGGGCGCGGTCCAGGGCGGCGGCGGCGCGGGCCTCGGGATCCTCGACGTTCCGGCCGCGCCGATCCACGTTCCCCTCGAACGTGAGCGCGGTGGGGCGCGCCACGTAGGCCCGGGCGACGTCGCTCCATCCGACCGCGTCCCAGTCCCGTCGGAAGTAG
>BEHO01000254.1 GCA_002898915.1 bacterium HR12 | reverse complement strand
CCGGACGGGGCCATGGGGATCGTCTTCTCGGAGGAGGCGCGGGACTTCGTGCGCCGGGACTGGTCGGCGCTGGTGACGGCCGACCCGGCCGGTACCTTGTTCCACCTGCCCGGCTACCTGAAGCTCTACTGGGAGGAGTTCGCCGAGCGCCCCGAGCACCTGCTCCTCGCCTTCGCCGAGCACGACGGGGTGCAGGTCGGCGCGGTCGCGTTCGAGCGGATCGGCGAGACCCTCCGGTTCCTCGGCGGCACCGAGGTCACCGACTACATGGGCCCGGTGGCCGTGCCCGAGCTCCAGCCGACGGTGGCGAAGGAGCTGCTCGCCGCCCTCGGGACTCGCGACGATTGGGCCGAGGCCGACCTGCGGGGGCTCCCGGAGGATCGGGCCTGGCTGGGGCTCCTGGCCGAGGCCGCCGCGGCGCAGGGCTTCTCGGTGGAGGTGACGGACGATCGGAACGGGGTGGCCCCGTACCTACCGCTCCCGGGCTCGTACGAGGCGTACCTGGCCGGCCTCCCCTCGAAGCTCCGGCACGAGATCCGGCGGAAGGCGCGGAAGCTCGCGACCGAGGGCGGCCCCTACCACGTGACGCTGGCGCGCCCGGAGACCCTGCGCCCGTACCTGGACCGCTTCGTGGAGCTGCACCGCTCGAGCGAGGGCCCGAAGGGCGTGTTCATGCAGCCGGGGATGGAGATCTTCTTCCGTCGCCTCGGGGAGGCGTTCCTGCCGCGCGGCATCTTCAACCTCACCTTCCTCGAGATCGGGGAGGAGAAGATCGCGGGCACGATCGGCTTCCGGTACGAGGGCACCTTCTACCTGTACAACTCGGCCTTCGATCGAAGCTGGCAGCACCTCGCCCCCGGGATGGTCCTCGTGGCCGAGGACATCCGCATCGCCATCGAGGCCGGGTGCGGCGGGTTCGATCTCCTCAAGGGCGACTACGCGTACAAGTACCGGTTCGGGGCCTACCCCCGGGCGATCAAGCGCCTGCTGATCCGCCGCTAGTCCACGTAGGCGCGGACGTGCTCGAGGACGGCGAGGGCGATCTCCTCGTCGCCGCCCACGACGAGCTCCCCGATGTCGAGGAAGTAGGTGCCCGGCACCCGGCGTCCGGCGACCTTGGCGAAGGCGAGCGCGCGCCCCTCGATCCAGGCGTCCGGCTTCTTGTCCTCGGGCGGGGCCTCGCGCGGCGCGAGCCCCCAGTGCCACGAACCCTCGCCCATGCCGGAGAGGTCCACCTGCACGCTCGCGCCGGGGAACGAGAGGCCGGCGAGGCCGAGGGCGTACGGCAGCATGCGGATCCCGAGGTCGCAGGTGAGGTGCACCGGCCAGTGCTGGGGGTTGGGTTCCTGGCCGGTCCCCTCGCGGAGATCCTCGCCGTGGAGCCACCACTCCACGATGCGCGACTGGACGAGGTACCGCACGGCGATCTCCCCCGCGAGCCAGGGGATCCGCCGCTTCGGCCACTCGTCCGGGGGGATCTCGGCGACGCGGGCGCAGAACAGGTCCGCCGCCCGACCCCAGTCCAGGGCGAGCTGGCGGGCGGGCACGTCCTCGCGCACGCGGACCGCCCACTCGTTGAAGCCCGAGACCCACAGCTCGCCGCCGTTGGCCTCGCGGAAGGCCTCGAGCTCGACCGCCGGTTCGCCGCCCACGAGCTGCGCCGCGGCGGTGTCCTGCGCGGCGAGGTGGGCGAGCACGTCGCGGTTCCGCCAGCCCTCGCAGGGGCTCGGCGCGTCCCACGTCTCGGGGTCCGCGTACTGGATCGTGCGGCCGAGGCGGGCGCGCTCGGCGTGCAGGATGCCGATGAGCTGGGTCCGGTCCACGCTCGCTCCCTCTCGATCGATGAACGATGTTTCAGCCGGGGTCGGCGTCACCGACCAGCGCGGAATCGTACCGTACGGCCGTGCGGATCCTCGTGGCACCCGACAAGTTCCGGGGGACGCTCACGGCCGCCGAGGCGGCGTCCGCCATCGCGCGGGGCTGGCGACGGGCGCGGCCGGACGACCGGATCGAGGAGGTCCCGGTGGCCGACGGGGGCGAGGGGACGCTCGACGCGCTCCTCGCGGCCCTCGGCGGCGAGCGGAGGACGGAGCGCGTGACGGGACCGGTGGGGGACCCGATCGACGCGCCGTTCGGCCTCGCCGACGGACCGACGGGACCGATCGGCATCGTCGAGATGGCCCGCGCCTCGGGGCTCGAGCTCGTCTCGCCGGCCCGACGTGACCCCCTGCGGTCCACGACGCGGGGGACCGGGGAGCTCATCCTGGCCGCGGCCAGGGCGGGGGCCGCGGAGGTGCTCGTCTGCCTCGGCGGGAGCGCCACGACGGACGGCGGGGCGGGGATGGCGGAGGCCCTCGGCGTCTCCCTCACCGACGCCGGAGGTCGTCCCATCGGGCCCGGAGGTCTCGGGCTCCTGCAGCTCGCCCGCATCGACGCGAGCGGACTCGACCCCCTCGTCCGCCGCCTCCGGGTCCAGGCCTGCTGCGACGTCGACAACCCCCTCACCGGCCCCCAGGGGGCGGCGCGGGTCTTCGCCCCGCAGAAGGGCGCCACGCCCGAGGAGGTGGTGCTCCTCGATCGGGCCCTCGGGCACCTCGCCGCCGTCATCCACCGGGACCTCGGGATCGACGTGCGGAACCTGCCCGGGGCCGGGGCCGCGGGCGGCCTCGGGGCCGGCCTGGTCGCCTTCCTCGGCGCGCGGCTGCGTCCCGGCGTGCAGCTGGTGACGGAGGCCGTCGGGCTGCCGGAGCGGATCGAGCGCGCCGACCTGGTGATCACGGGGGAGGGCACGTTCGACGCGACGTCGATGCGGGGGAAGGTGCCGGCGGGGGTCCTCGGCCTGGCTCGGGCCGCCGGTGTCCGGGCCCTGGTGCTGTGCGGGCGGGCCGAGATCGAGGTTGGCGACGTCGCGGTCCGCTCCCTCGTGGAACTGTCGGCGAGGAGCGGGCCCTCGGCGACACCCGGCTCGCCCTGGAGGAGCTGGCGGCCGACGCGGCCGAGCGGCTAGGCTCCGCGCCGTGAAGGCCATCGACCGGTTCCTGGAGGCCGCGGCGATCCTCGGGCGTCCGGTGGAGGTCCGGCGCTTCCCCCAGGGCACGAAGACGGCGGAGGAGGCCGCCCGCGCCGTGGGCTGCGACGTCGCGCAGATCGTGAAGTCGCTGGTCTTCATGGCCGACGGCCGACCGGTCCTGGCCCTCACCTCG
>BEHO01000253.1 GCA_002898915.1 bacterium HR12 | reverse complement strand
ACGCCCCTCGAGGGCGCACCCGCGCGAGGAAGGTGGCGTTCGACGACCGGGGGAGCGGGCGGAGGGGCTCGAGATCGCCGGTCCGGAGGCGCTCGAGCACCGCCTCGTCGTCCGCCGCGCCCCTCGGGCTCAGGGACGGCCTAGCAGTCCGTGGCCGTTCATCGCCGGACACGTGTGTCCCTCCGGGTCCATCGGGTTGTCGCAGAGCGGGCATCGCGGGCGGCCCCGCGCCGCCACGGCCGCCCCGTGACGGGAGAGGGCGAGCATCTGCTCGCGCGTCGCCCACAGCCGGACGCGGGCCGGCTCCGGACCCTCGGGGATCTCGGGCCGCTGGCCCAGGGCCTCGACCCGCGCCCCTCCCTCGGGCTCCTCCTCGCGGAGCTCCTCCAGCTCGAGCATCATGAGGTCGCGGTCCTCGGCGTAGCCGATGGCGAGGCGGCCGACCCGCCACTCCGGCTCGAGCGGCGCCTCCAGCTCGAGCTCCTCCTCACCGGGGCCCGAGCCGGTCTCCCTCCCGACGCGCGCCAGGATGTCGAGGATCGAGGCCGCGAGCAGCTCCACCTGCTCCTTCTCGACGAGGAAGGTGAGCAGGCGTCCGTGGACGCGGGCCTGGAGGAAGAACGTGCGGTGGCCGGGCTCCCCCACGGCGCCGACGGTGATCCGTTCGACGGGGCCGAGCTCCATGGCGCTCATCCCCGCACCCTCCGCGGGGTCCGTCGCCGGGGTCGGGCCTGCGCGAGCGCCGACAGGTCGCCGGTGTCGTTCACGCGCAGGACGCGGACCTCGGCGTCGGCCAGGGCGACGACCGAGACCGAGCCCGGGTCGATCGCCAGCCGCTGGGAGAGGTCGAGGGGCGCCCCGAGGAACCCCGCGAGCGCGAGCCGTACGACGTCGGCATGGGTGACGAGCGCCACGACCCCGTCGGGATGGGCCTCGGCGATGTCCCGAACGGCGTCCATCGCCCGGGCCTGCACCTCGGGGAGCGTCTCGCCGCCAGGGAAGCGTACGGCCGAAGGTGTCCGCTGGACCGCCCGCCAGGCCTTGGTCCGCGCGAGCTCCCGGATCGAGCGCCCCGACCACTCGCCGTAGTTCACCTCGAGCAGGTCCCGTCGCACGCGCACCCGCAGGCCGCGGGCCCTCGCCAGCGGCGCCGCCGTCTCCCGGCACCGCTCGAGCGGGCTCGAGTAGATCGCCTCCAGGGGGACGCCCTCCAGGCGGCTCACGAGGGCCTCGGCCTGGGCGCGCCCGCGCTCGGAGAGGTGCACGCCCCGCATCCAACCGGTGAGGATCCTCCCGGCGGTCGGGGTGTGCCCGTGGCGGATGAGGAGGACGAGCGTCACTCGGGTCAGCCTACGGGGTCGGATCGCCCTCGGCGAGGGCCGGCAGACGGACCTCGAACGTCGAGCCCCGCCCGAGCTCGCTCTGGACCCGCACGGCGCCCCCGTGGTTCTCCACCACGTGGCGCACGATCGAGAGCCCGAGGCCGGTCCCCCCGGTCTCGCGCGAGCGCGCCCGGTCCACGCGGTAGAAGCGCTCGAAGATGCGGTCGAGGTCGCGGCCGGGGATCCCGATCCCGGTGTCGGCCACGGTCAGGACCACCTCCCCGTCCTCGGGGCGCACGCGGACCTCGACGCGCCCGCCCGGGCGGGTGTAGCGGATCGCGTTGTCGACCAGGTTCCGGACCATGAGCGCCAGATCCCGGGCCGAGCCGAGGACCGCCGGCCCGGGCTCGGCCTCGAGCGAGAGGGCGAGCCCGGCCTCCTCGGCGGCGGCGCGGGCGCGGTCGACCTCCTCCCGGGCCACCTGCTCGAGGCGGACCGGTCCGCGCTCGGTGTCGCCCCCGGTCTCCAGTCGGGACAGGTCGAGGAGGTCCGAGACGATCCGGGACAGGCGCACCGCCTCCCGCTCGAGCTGCTCGGCGAAGCGGGGGAGGGCCGCGGGATCCTCCGCGGCCACCGTGCGGAGCGTCTCGGCCGCCGCGAGGATCGAGGCCACGGGGGTCTTCAGCTCGTGGGAGGCGTTTGCGACGAAGTCGCGACGGACCGCCTCCAGACGCCGCGTCTCGGTCATGTCGCGGAGCGCGATCAGGACCTGATCGGTGCCGGCCGGCACCACGTCGGTCCGAACCGTGCGGGTCGGCGCCCCCAGCTCCAGCTCCACGTTCCTCGGGCGCCGGTCGGCGGCGGTGGCCAGCACCGCCTCGCGGAGCGCGAGGGGCACGAGGGCGTCGAGCGCTCCGACGCGTCCGAGGAGGGCCTCGGCCGCGCGGTTCGTGAGGGCGGGGCGGCCCGCGGCGTCGAACAGGACGAGGCCGATGGGCATCGCCGAGAACGCGAGCTCGGCCGCGTCGCGCCAGGCCTCGCTCTCCCGGAGGCGCCCGCGGAGCTCCAGGACGGCCCGCTCCGTCTCGGTGAGCCGGCCCTCGAGACGGCGCCGATCCCGGAGCCACAGCCAGCCGGCCGCGATGAGGAGCGTCCCCAGGATCGCGACGAGCGCCTCCACGCCCGCAGTGTAGGCGCGGGGCGGACGGGTCCGGGGGTCGTGAGCGGAGGAGCGGCGCTGACCCACGCCGTCGTTCACGCTCCGTTCACACGGGTGTCCCGGGCCCGACAAGCTGGGTCCCTAGCATCCGCCGCGGAAGATGGCCCGGAGGGGCCTGGAGACCATCGGAGGAGGGATCGGATGCGGAACTCGCGCAGATGGTTCGGGGCCGTCGCGCTCGGGCTCGTGTTCGCGCTGGCCGCCGCGGCCTGTGGGAACACCGACGAGGGCAACGGCGGTGGCGACGGTGGAGCGGACGGGACGCTCACCGGCGCCGTGACGGGTGACGGCTCCAGCACGGTCTTCCCCATCACCCAGGCCGTGGCCGAGGAGTTCACGGCCGAGCACCCGGACGTGCAGGTCTCCGTGGGCATCTCCGGGACCGGCGGCGGCTTCGAGAAGTTCTGCGCCGGCGAGACCGACATCCAGGACGCCTCCCGCCCCATCGAGCAGGAGGTGATCGACCTCTGCCGCAAGAACGGGATCGAGTACGTGGAGCTCCAGGTCGCCCTCGACGGTCTCTCGGTGGTCGTGAACCCCGCCAACGACTGGGCGACCTGCCTCACGGTGGAGCAGCTGAAGGCGATCTGGGAGCCGGGGAGCACGATCGACACCTGGAAGGAGATCGACCCGAGCTTCCCCGACCGCCCGCTCACGCTCTACGGGCCG
>BEHO01000252.1 GCA_002898915.1 bacterium HR12 | reverse complement strand
CCATCGTCTTCTGCGCGTCGTTCGTCCCGTGGCTGAAGGCCATGAACGCGGCGGAGAGGATCTGGGCCTTGCCGAAGAAGCGCGCGACGACGGCGCGGCGCACCGGCGCGAACAGCCGATAGATCAGCACCATGAGCAGGAGCCCCCCGAGGAACCCCCCGAGGGGCGACGTGACCAGCCCGATCAGGGACTTCTCCGTGCCCCGCCACTCCAGCGCCGAGAGGCCGCCCGCCGCGAAGCCCGCGCCGAGGAGCCCCGCGACGAGCGCGTGGGACTCGGAGGAGGGCAGGCCGAAGTACTGGGCCCCGAGCGCCCAGACCGTGGCCGCGAGGACCGCCGCGCCGATGGTCGTGAGCGTGACGAACTCGGGGTTCAGGATGTCCCCGGCGATCGTCTTGGCCACGGCGGTCCCCGTCAGCGCCCCGATGAGGTTCAGCGCCCCCGCCATCAGCACGGCGTGGTGCGGCCGCAGCACGCGCGTGGAGACCACCGTCGCGATCGAGTTCGGCGCGTCCGTCCAGCCGTTGGCGAACTCGAACAGGTACGCGAGCAGGAGCACCGACCAGAGCGGCATCAGACGTGCTTCAGGGCGATGGCCTCGAGCACGTCGGACACGTCCTCGAGGCGGTCGATGGCCGCCTCCAGCTCGTCGATGACGTCCTTCCACTTCAGGACGTCGAGGGCCCGGTGGTCGCCGTCGAACAGGTCCGCCACCGCTCGGCGGTACACCCGATCGCCGTCGTTCTCCAGACGGTTGACCTCGATCCAGTGGGGCGCCAGCTCCCGGTACCGCGGCAGGACCTCGAGCGCCTCACGGACCGCGCGGGTCGCCTGGACCAGCACGTCCGCCTGGGCCTTCATGTCCGGCAGCGGCGCCTCGATCTTGTGGAGCACGAACAGGTCCGCTGCCGCCTCGATGTGGTCGAGGACGTCGTCGAGGGTCGCGGTGAGCTTGTGGATGTCCTCGTGGTCGAGGGGGGTGACGAAGACCGTGTTCAGCCGGCGCATGACCTCGTGGGTCATCTCGTCCCCCTCGTGTTCGAGATGTCGGATCCTCGAGGCCCGCGTCTCCACGTCCCGGTAGTCGGCGATCAGGTCGCGGAGCTCCTGGGCCGCGGCCTCGATGTTCCGGGCCTGACGGACGAACAGCTCGAAGAAGCTCTCGTCCCGCGGCACGAGCCGCAGCCGCCAGCGCGGCATCCTTCCCTCACCCTCCCTCGTTCCTCAGCCGCGTGGAGTCTGGCACCCGTCGGCGGCGCCGACAAACCCGCCCCGGATCAGGCGACGAACTTGTACCCGAGCCCCCGCACCGTGACCAGGTGCGCGGGGCGATGGGGATCCTCCTCGATCTTGCGCCGCAGGCGCTTCACGTGCACGTCGAGGGTCCGGGTATCCCCGAAGTAGTCGGGCCCCCAGACCTCGTCGATCAGGCGTTCGCGGGTGAGCAAGCGGCCGGGCCGCCGGAGGAGCGCCTCCAGGAGCTCGAACTCCTTCGGCGGGAGCTCGACGGGCTCACCCCGGACCCGGACCCCGTGCCGGGCGAGGTCCATGCGGACCGGCCCGACCTCGAGGATCTCCTCGGGCTCCCCCGCGGGCGCCGGCTCCCGCGGACGCGCCCGCCGCAGGTTCGCCCGCACCCGGGAGACGAGCTCGCGCACGCTGAAGGGCTTCGTGACGTAGTCGTCGGCGCCGAGCTCCAGCCCCGCCACCTTGTCGGCCTCCGAGTCCTTGGCGGTGAGGATGATGATCGGCACGTCGGACTCGGCCCGGATCAACCGGCACACGTCGAGGCCGGGGACCTCGGGGAGCATGAGGTCGAGGATCACGAGGCTCGGTCGCTCCTCGCGGAACCGTTCGAGCCCTCGGCGGCCGTCGGGGGCCACCGTCACCGCGAAGCCCTCGCGCTCCAGGTTGTAGCGGAGGGTGTCGGCGAGGGCCGGCTCGTCCTCGACGACCAGGATCCGGGTCTCAGTCCTCATCGGCGACGATGCCGGTGCGGGACGCGTCGGTGAACTCCCGGAACTCCCCGGTGACGAGGAACCCCACCTGCTCGCCGATGTCCACGCAGTTGTCGCCCACCCGCTCGAGCGCCCGGGCCACCATGTTCATGTGCATGCCCCAGTCGAGCGCCTTCGGGTCGTCCGCGAGTTTGGCGACCTCCAGGTGCATGTGCCGGTTCAGCCGGTCCAGGGGGTCGTCCATCTCGTCCAGACGCCGGCAGAGCGCGACGTCGCGATGGCGGAACGCCTCCATCGAGCAGCGGATCATGTCCACGGCCACGTCGCCCATCTCGCGGATCATCTGCAGGATCGTCTGGCTCGTCGGGAGGTGCTTCGTGACCTCGTGCAGCTTGGCGATGTTCACGCCCTGGTCGGCGATGCGCTCCAGGTGCCCGTTGGCGTGCATGATCGTGCTGATCAACCGGAGGTCGCTCGCGACCGGCGCCTGGAGGGCGAGGAGCGTGAGCATCCCGTGATCGATCGCCACGTACAGCGCGTCGATCTCGTCGTCGCCCTCGATCACCGCCCGCGCCTTCCCGTCGTAGCGCTCGACGAGGCCGTCCACGGCCGTGCGCACGGCCACCGCGGCGAGCTCCCCCATCGTGAGGAGCTTCAGCTCGAGCTGCTCGAGCTCCTCGTGGAACCGGCTCCGCGCCATCAGCCGAACCGCCCCGTGACGTAGGCCTCGGTCCGAGGGTCCGAGGGGTTCGTGAAGATCTTCTCCGTCTCGTCGTACTCGACGAGGACGCCGAACCGGTTGCCGGCCTCGTCGACCTCGGCCGTCAGGAACGCCGTCCGGTCCGAGACCCGCGCCGCCTGCTGCATGTTGTGCGTCACGATGACGATGCTGTAGGTCTCCTTCAGCTCCACCATCAGGTCCTCGATCTTCTGCGTGGCGATCGGGTCCAGGGCGGAGCACGGCTCGTCCATGAGGATCGTGTCGGGCTCCACGGCGATGGCCCGGGCGATGCAGAGGCGCTGCTGCTGACCCCCGGAGAGCGCGAGCCCCGACTCCTTCAGCTTGTCCTTCACCTCGTCCCACAGGGCGGCCCGCCGGAGCGCCCGCTCCACCCGGCCCTCGAGGTCGTCCTTGATGCCCTGGACCCGCAGCCCGAAGGCGACGTTGTCGAAGACCGACTTGGGGAAGGGGTTCGGCTTCTGGAAGACCATCCCGATGTGGCGGCGCACCTCCACCGGGTCGACCGCGGGATCGTA
>BEHO01000251.1 GCA_002898915.1 bacterium HR12 | reverse complement strand
CGTCGCGCTCCTGCTCCAGGCGCTTCACGTCCTCCGCGGCGAGCTGGAGGTGCTCGCGCAGGCGCGCTCCGTCGTCGGCGTCGCGGCTCGCCGCCCGGGCGCGCTGCTGGGCCTCGCGGAGCTCCGCCCTCGCCCGCTCCAGCTCGGCTGCCAGGTGCTCGGCGCGGGCGGCGGCCTCGTCCCGTTCGCGCTCGGCGCGCCGGCGGGCCACGATGGCCGAGCGGAGGACGTCCTCGTCGAACCCCTCGGGTCTGGCCGGGGTGCGGGCGACCTGCCGGGCGAGGACGAGCCCGGAGAGGAGCGCGGCGACGCCGCTGACGAGCGCGAGGAGCCGCCAGGGGTCCACGGCCGCGGCGACGGGGCCGGCGTCCCGGTCGAGCTCGACGACGACCGAGGTGCCCGGGGCGAGCGGAACGGGGATGAGCGTCCGCAGGCGTCCTCGGTCGATGTCGGTGACGGGCTCGTCCCCGAGGACGCCGAGGATCGTCGGCCGCATCGAGCGGACCTCGTCGCCGACGAGGCTCGCGTCGTTGGCGAACAGGATCGTGCCGTCGGCGGCCCACACGAGCACCGCGCGGACGGTGCCATCGGCGCGCACGCCCTGCTCCACGACGGTCGCGAGCTCGCGGTAGCGGTCTCCCGTGACCGGCCCGGCCGCGTCGGCGGCCGTGAGCTCGGGCACGAGCGTGTTCGCGACGAGCGAGACGCCCGAGGCGGTGGCCTCCCGCAGCATCCGCTCCTCGACGCTGCCGGCCTGTCCGAGGGCCAGCGCGGACGCGACGAGCAGGGCCCCGGTCAACCCGCCCCAGAGGGCGCGTCGACGCGAAGCCCGTCCGAGGCCGCGGAGTCGGGTCGCGATGGGCACGGTTCCTCCTGCTCCCTGGTTATCGGACGGAGGGCCGCTCGGCGTAAGCCCGAGGTCGGTCCGGCCGCGACCCACGGCGGAGCCCGCCCGGTCAGAACTCGACGTCGATCGTGCGCACGCGGACCTCGACGAACCGCGCCCCGTCGAAGGCGAGCGTCCGGAGCCGGAAGCCGCTGGGGCAGCAGTGGGGATCGTCCGGTCCGTACACGGCCTCGCGCACGAGGAGCCGGTCCCGCGAGATCCGGACCTCCGTGTCGCACGCGGTGTGGCGCCACGCCTCCGTCGCCCCACCGACCCTGGTGAGGACGACGCGCCAGGTGGCGCAGGCGCCGGTGCCCCCCCTGTCCTCCCGGACGAGCAGGTCCGGCAGGCCGTCGCCGGAGAGATCCGCCTGGTCGAGGGAGATCCCGAGCACGCCGGCGACGGGGCGCTCCGTGAACGCGTACACGGCCCGCCACGGGGGCGCGTCCGGCAGGCGCTGCCACACGACGAGGCCGCTCTGCCGGGCGAAGGGGTCCTCGCCCCGGTACCAGGCCAGGGCGATCTGGGTGACGGGCCCGGTCACCGTCCTCGCCGAGAGCGGCGAGGCCCCCGGGGGCAGGATCGGCCCGTACCCCTGGGCCGCGAGCTCCTCGGGATCCATCCCTTCCGCGAGCGCGGTCGGGGCGTCGCCCGGGAGCTGCAGCTCGGGGCTCGGGCTGGGCGTGCCCGCCGGTGGGGTCGTGGGGGAGGCGGGGGAGGGGGCGGTGGGCGAGGGGCTCGCCGCGACCGTCGGCGAGGGGGCGGGCGTCGGCAGGGTGACCTCCCGCCCGCCGCAGGCGGCCGGGAGCACCACGAGGGCGGCGATGGCGATGGCGGCGAGGCGGCGCACGGCAGCCATCCTAGGGGTCCGGCCCCGGGAACGCGGCGCGGCTGGTACGGTGCCACCGTGACCGAGTGGGACCTGACGCCCAAACCCGTGTCCGCCTCGCAGGTCACGCTGGTCCAGCTGATGGAGATCACCGACGCGAACATCGCCGGCATCGTGCACGGCGGGGTCGTGATGAAGCTGGTGGACACGGCGGCGGGGCTCGCGGCGATCAAGCACTGCGGGGGGCTGGCGGTGACGGCCGCGATGGACGAGATGTCCTTCCTCGCCCCCGTGCACGTGGGGGACACCATCACCGTCCGGGCCTCGGTGAACGAGGCCTACACCACGTCGTTGGAGGTGGGGGTCCGGGTCGAGGCCGAGCGCATCCTGACCGGCGAGCGCGTGCACGCCGCGAGCGCCTACCTCGTCTTCGTGGCCCTCGACGATGAGGGACGGCCACGTCCCGTCCCCCCGGTGGTCGCCGAGAGCGCGGTCGAGCGCCGCCGCCAGCGCGAGGCGCGGATCCGCCGGCGCAAACGCCTCCAGCACCGGGAGGCGATCCGCCGCCACCGAGCGGCGGACGCCGGGGAGGCGGAGCGGACGCAGGGCCCCGAGGAGCCGGGAGGGCGCATGCCTCGCCACCTGCGCGCCTGAGCCGACGCCGGGTGTCTGGGAGCATGGAGGTATGAGCGATCTCGGAGCCACGCGGGATCGGATCTCGACCTCGGCGGGATCGGTCGAGATCCTGCGCCTGGACCGCCTGCCGCAGCTCGGCGGCGGCGATCCGTCACGCCTCCCGCACACGGTCAAGATCCTGCTGGAGAACCTCCTGCGTCGGGTCGGGACGCGCGACGTCTCCGAGGCGGACGTGCTCGCGCTCTCCCGCTGGCCCGAGCCGGCCCCCGACGCGAGCCTCGCCTTCATGCCGGCCCGCGTCCTCATGCAGGACTTCACCGGGGTGCCCGCCGTCGTGGACCTGGCGGCGATGCGCAGCGCCCTGGCCCGGGCCGGGGGCGACCCCGAGCGGGTGGACCCCGTGATCGACGTCGATCTGGTCATCGACCACTCCGTCCAGGTCGACCGGTTCGGCACCCCCGACGCGTACGAGCGGAACATCGAGCTCGAGTACGAGCGCAACGCGGAGCGGTACGCGCTCCTGCGCTGGGCCCAGCAGGCGTTCCGGTCGGTGCGGGTCGTGCCGCCGGGCGCCGGGATCTGCCACCAGGTCAACCTGGAGCACCTCAGCACCGTCGTGACGGTCCGGGACGGCGTCGCGTTCCCCGACACGCTCGTCGGGACGGACTCCCACACGACGATGATCAACGGGCTCGGGATCCTCGGCTGGGGCGTGGGGGGGATCGAGGCCGAGGCGGCGATGCTCGGCCAGCCGCTGTTCCTGCCGCCGCCGTCGGTCGTGGGCGTCCGGCTGACCGGCGAGCTGCCCCCGGGCACGACCGCCACCGATCTCGTCCTCACGCTCACGCAGATGCTGCGCGCCCACGGGGTGGTCGGACGGTTCGTGGAGTTCTTCGGGCCGGGCTGCTCCCGCCTCGAGCTCGCCGACCGG
>BEHO01000250.1 GCA_002898915.1 bacterium HR12 | reverse complement strand
CACGGCGGCCGGGGGGCGGCCGACCGCCCTCGCCGCCGCCCTCGCGCTCCTCGTCGGCGTGTCGCTCATGGACTCCGCCATGGTCCTGCTCGGGGCGGGCGCCCACCGGGTGAGCCAGCGCGCGCTCCGGCTCCTCGGCGACGTCCTCGCGCTCGCCCTCGGCGGGCTCGGCGTGTGGATCGCGCTCCAGGGGCTCGGGCTGGCCTGAGGATCGAGCGTCAGAAGGCCATCGGGCACCACGGCGCGGCGTCCGTCGCGAGCATCCGGTCGGCCAGCTCCAGGGCCCCGGCCACCGCGGCGCCCACGCGGCCCGCCCTCCAGAGATCGTGGAGGCGCACCCCGCCGAGGTACGCGGCGGCGAGCGCGTCCACGTCGAGGAGCAGGTCGGGGGGATCCCCGGTCCGGACGCACCGCGCGACCTCGCCGACCTCGAGCGCGAACCGACCCTCGTTCCAGGGGCAGAAGGCGTCCCGGACCTCGACCACCAGCCGGCCCGGCGCCGCGTAACCGCGGGCCTCCAGGGCGGCCGGCACGTCCACGAGCCGGAGCCAGAGCCCGTCGCGGAGCGTGAGCCGGAGCCGCCGGGGGTCCGCGAGGAGGTGCAGGAGCGGCTCGTCGGCCGGACGGTGCCAGGCCGTGACGTGCTGGATCAGGTCCACGTCGAGGACGAACCGCCACACGTCCGCGTACGCCTGCGGCGTCGTGGCCTGCAGGTCGTAGACCATGAGCTCGTTGCTGGGGATCCCCTTGGGCCACGCGTGCTTCACCTTGTAGACGACGTAGCCGTCGGCGCGCCCGTCGGTCTCGTGCACCGCGACGAAGTACGGCAAGCGCCGGTCCTCCCCGTGGTCGTGGAGCGCGTACCGCATGCGCCGATCGTCGAGCTCGATGGCGCCCGCACGCTCGACCCGGGCCCGGGCGTAGACCTCGACCAGGGTGGGGATGGCCTCCTCGAGGGAACGGAGACGGATCCGCCCGGACGGCCGGTACGCGGGCACGAACGTCGACCGCATCGTCTCCAGGTCGATCGAGCCGTGCAGGGTGGCCATCCCGAAGCCGAAGCGGCCGTAGATCGGGGCCTCCGAGGCGAACAGCGCCGCCAGGGGCTCCCCGCGCTCGCGGGCCTGGTCGAGGAGCCGGCGCATCATCGCGGAGTTGATGCCCCGGCGTCGGTGGCTGGGCTTCACCCCCACCATCGTGACGCCCGCCGTGGCGACGTCCGCGCCGCCCGGCACCCGCATCCGGAGCGAGTACGCTGCGGCGGTGCCGACGATCTCGTCGCCGTCCAGGGCGGCGAAGGCGCGATCCAGCTCGGTGACCTCGCGCTCGCGGGCGATGTCGTCCGGGTCGGGCTCGGAGCCGAAGGCGGTCTCGTTCGCGCGCGCCCAGGCCTCGAGCTCGTGCTCGGCGATCGTGCGGATCTCGACGTCCATCGCACCCGCAGCCTAGGGGCCCGAGAGCCCGGCCAGCACGTCCCGGAGGACGGGGTCCTCCGGGGACCGCTCGGGCCAGGCCACCTCGAACTCCTCCCGCCCCAGCACGACCGGCCAGAGCTCGTACGGGAGGTCCTGGAGCTCCCCCTGGGTGCGGTGGCACCGGAGCGCCTCGATCTTGCGCGGCAGGACCTCGGAGCAGTCCACGACGACCCCGATCCGCTCCCGCGGCACGCCCCGGGGGACGAGCGGCTGGAGCGGGTCGAGCGGGTCCACGCCCCGGGCGCGGAGCGCCGCGTGCAGCCCCGCGAGGCGCTCCTCGGAGAGCACCGTGTACAGGAGCCGCTCGAAGCCCTCGCCCCCCTGTCCCCGGGCGACGTGGAAGGCCTCGGTCGCCGCGCGGCCCACGGCGACGTGGTCGGGGTGGCCGGTGACGCCGTCGGGCCCGAAGGTCACGACGAGGTGGGGACGCACCTCCAGGAGGATCCCGACGAACGCCCCCACGAGGTCCTCCTCCGGCACCTCCGCCACACGGCCGTCCGGGTAGCGGAGGAAGCGCAGGTCCGGCTGGAGGCCGAGCGCCGCCCAGGAGGCGCGGTCCTCGGCCTCGCGCACCCGCCCGAGCGTCTCGCGCGTGGCGAGGCTCGGGTCGGCGATCTCGCCCGCCTCCCCGCTCGTCGCGAGGACCACGGTGAGCTCGACGTCGCGCCCCGCGAGCCCCGCCATCGTGCCCCCGACCCCGTAGGTGTCGTCGTCGGGGTGGGCGAAGACGCACGCGACGCGGACGGTCACGGCACCGGCGGGAGGTCCAGCAGGGGCTCGAGGCCCACGGTGAGCCCCGGCCGGGTCATGACGGCCCGCACGGCCATGAGCACGCCGGGCATGAACGAGGACCGGTCGGTCGAGTCGTGGCGGATCGTGAGGGTCTGCCCGGGGCCGCCGAAGATCACCTCCTGGTGGGCGACGAGCCCGGGCAGGCGGACGGAGTGCACCCGCACCCCCTCGACCTCGCCGCCGCGGACGCCGGCGACGCTCTCCCCGGCCGGCCCGCGGTAGCCCTCGCGCCGCTCCTCGAGCAGCCGGCGGACCGTCGCGAGGGCCGTGCCCGAGGGTGCATCGGCCTTGCGGTCGTGGTGCAGCTCGATCACCTCGACCGCCGGGAAGAACCGCACGGCCTGGGCGGCGAAGCGCTGCATCAGCACCGCCCCGAGGGCGAAGTTCGGCGCCACGATGACGTTCGACTCCGAGCCCTCGGACTCGAGGAGCGCGCGGATCTCGGCCAGCTCGGGGTCGCCGATGCCCGTCGTCCCCACGACCAGGTGGATCGCGTGGGTCACGCACCACCGGATGTTGTCCATCACGACGTCGGGGTGGGTGAAGTCCACGGCGACCTCGACCTCGGCCTCGAGCAGCCGGTCCAGCTCGTCGGTGATGGGCACGTCGATCTTCGGGTGCCCGATCAGCGGCCCGATCGACTGCCCGACGCGGGATCGGTCCACGGCCGCCACGAGCGCGAGGTCGGGCGCCTCGGCGACGGCGCGGCACACCATCTGGCCCATCCGCCCGCAGGCTCCGATGACGCCGACGCGGATCACGCGACCACCCCCTCCCGGACCGGTCCGAGGACGGTGACGGAGAGGGGCTGCGAGAGCACCCGCTTGGCGACCCGGCGCACGTCCTCGGGGCCGACGCGGTCGAACCGCCGGAGCATCTCGCCGACGGTGAGGATCTCCCCGTGGGCGATCTCGGAGCGACCGAGGCGCGACATCCGACTCCCGGGATCGTCCTGGGCGAGCACGAGCGCGCCCTTGACGTGCCCGCGGGCCCGCTCAAGCTCCTCGTCGGTGAGGCC
>BEHO01000249.1 GCA_002898915.1 bacterium HR12 | reverse complement strand
GTGAACGTGTCGACCAGGAACTCGCGCAGCGAGAGCTCGCGGGATCCGCCGGCGCTGCGGAGGACCACCGTCGCCCCGGGCGCGAGCATGACGGAGGCGAGATCGCCCGCGGGATCCGCGTGCGCGAGGGAGCCGCCGATGGTGCCGAGGTTGCGGACGAGGGGGTCGGCGATCTGGGGCGCCGCCGCCGCGATCGTCGGGTACCGCTCGCGGAGGAGGGCCGAGGTCTCGAGCGCGTGATGGCGCACGAGCGCGCCGATCCGGAGCGCCCCGTCGCGCTCCTCGATCCCGTCGAGGCCGGGGATCCGGTTCACGTCGATGAGGTGTCCGGGGTAGGCGAAGCGGAGCTTCATCATGGGGATGAGGCTCTGGCCGCCGGCGAGGACCTTAGCCTCCTCCCCGTACGTGGCGAGCAGCGAGAGCGCCTCCTCGAGGGTCTCGGCGCGGTGGTACTCGAAGCGTGAGGGCAGCATGCGCAGGTCTCCTTCCTAGGGTTCCCGCGTACGCGGGCCGAGAGGTGCCGGCGGTGGGGGCTCGATGGACGACCGTCGAGCAGGCGTGCCGAACCCGGCGCTCCTTCGTGGGCTGCGATCCCGAGGCTCGCCTCCTTCCGACTGCCTGCTGTCGCCCCGGCGGCGGCGCGAGGGCAGGATTATGCGACGCGGTCTGAGAACCGGCAAATCAGACCGGATCCGTCCGGTTCCGCGGTTCGCCTGGTCCGGATGCCGGATGTGAGGAGCCGCCGGGGCCGAGGGCTCCAGCGATCTGTCATCGCGAACCCTACGGATCGGGGCCCGCGCGGTCCAGCGCGAGGATGATCAACGCTCAGGCCCAGCGCTCGAGCGTGGCTCGAGGACGACGACCGCCGTCTCACGCGGGCGTCGCTCGGCATATCCATCCAGGTTCTTATCCAGCTCCCGCCACCGCCGCCACAGGCGTTCTCGTTCCTCGCCTCTCGCGACTCTGCCGACCACCTCGCGGGAGGTGCGATCGGCCAGCTCGACGACGGCCTCCGGGTGCGCCTGCAGGTTCAGCCACCAGGCCGGCTCGGCCGCACCCCAGCCGTTCATGGCCATCGTGACCAGGTTGGGGCCGTCCTCGTAATAGCCGACGATGACGCTCCGGGGCTCTCCGCTGCGTCGACCCACCGTGGTGAGTCGCAAGGCGCCCCACTTCCCCGGGCGTGGAGGCCACAGCCCCTTGCGCCGCCCGGTGACGCGGACGATCCACCGGTGAACGTGCCAGAAGGCCACGACGAACCACCGCGGTGGTAGGCGCCCCTTGTTGCTCGCCATGGTTCCTCCCTTCTCGCCAACGGTAGCAGGAACGCACCGCCGGGCCAGGACCATTCGACCCCGCCGCCGGGATCATGCGCGGACGCGTAGCTCGGCGAGGCCGCGGAGCACGTACCCCGGCTTCCATCGCGGCTCCTCGACGAGCTCGAGCCTCGGCAGCCGCTCGAGGATCGTGCCGAAGGAGACCTGGAGCTCCTGCCGGCCGAGGGGCGCCCCCAGGCAGAAGTGGATCCCCGCGCCGAAGGTGAGGTGAGGGTTCGGCTCGCGGTCGAGGACGAGCTCGTCGGGGCGATCGAAGGCCGCGGGGTCGCGGTTGGCCGAGGCGAACAGGAGCCCGAGCTCGGCCCCCCGGGGGATCTCGACCCCGTGGAGCTCGAAGCCCTCGAGGACCCAGCGTTCGAACATCGGCGCCGGGGTGTCGTACCGCAGGAGCTCGTCGATGGCCGTGGGGAGGAGCGAGCGGTCCTCGCGGAGCCGCCGGAGCGCGTCGGGGTGGCGGAACAGCGTCCACCACGCGATGCCGGTGGCGTTCACCGTGGCCTCGTGCCCCGCGTTCAGGAGGAGCACGCAGGTGCCGACGAGCTCGCTCTCGGAGAGCCGCTCGCCCTCGTCGAGGACCGCGGCGAGCTGGGAGATGAGGTCCTCCCCCGGACGCCGGCGCCGCTCGGCGAGCAGGGCCCGGAGGTAGTCGGCGAACTCCACGCTCGCCCGCACGGCGTCGCGCTGCATCTCGAGGGAGGGGTTGAGCTCGTACATCTTGCAGATGTCGGCGGACCAGGGCCGGAGCCGGTGGCGGTCCTCCTCGGGGATGCCGAGCATCTCCGCGATCACGGTGACCGGGAGGGGCTCGGCGAGTTCCGTGAGGAGGTCGAACTCGCCGGCGCCGGCCACCCGGTCGACGAGCGCGTCCATGAGCGCCTGCACCCGCGGGCGCAGCCCCTCCACGTACCTCGGCGTGAAGGCCTTCGAGACGAGCCGGCGGACCCGCGTGTGGTCGGGCGGCTCCATATCGAGGATCCCCGCGTTGATGAGGTCCCAGAAGGGGTCGTGCCACGGCGGCGGGTCCGGGCGCCCCATCTCGGCGTGGGTGGCGACGTGGAGGTACGTGCGCCCGAACCGGCGGTCGCGGAGCAGGGCGCTCACGTCCTCGTACCGCGAGACGAGGTAGTGGTCGGTCGCCTCGTCGTAGAGGACGGGGGCTCGCGCGCGGAGCTCGGCGTAGACGGGGTACGGGTCCGCGATGAAGGCGGGGTCGTTGGGGAGGAACCCGATCTCGGCGGCGGTCATGGTCATGGCACGGGAGTGTAGGGGCGTCCGCCGGTTCCGGCCAGGACGGTCAGGGGCGCGCGCCGGCCAGCAGGCCCTCGTGGGCCGCGAGGTACGCGTCGAGGAGGTCGCGCGGGCTCAGGGTGGGGCGCGGCCCTCGAGCGGCGCCGTGGCGTGACGCACCGCACGGGGGCCGAGCGGCGTGCCGTCGGGCCGACGGAAGACCGGCCGTCCGCCTTCCATCCGGACCCCGAACCGCCCGTGGACCATCCGGTGATGGGGTCGGCACAGCAGCACGAGGTTGGAGAGCGCGGTCGGTCCGCCGTCCGCCCAGTGGATCACGTGGTGGGCGTCGCACCAGCCGGGGGGTCGGCCGCAGCCGGGGAAGGCGCAGCCGCCGTCCCGCACGACGAGGGCGCGGCGGAGCCCGGCGGGCACGACCGGGGTGCGGCGACCGAGGTCGAGCACGAGCGACGGCCCCGACGTGACCACCCGCGAGACGTCGGCGTCGCACGCGATCCGCCGGGCCTGCTCGGGCGAGATCGCGCCGGCGTCCGCCAGCTCCGGGCGCCCGGGGCGCGAACGCGTGAGGGTCGCGAGATCGACGGTCACGAGGAGATGGGGACATAAGGAAAAGAATCCACCCGGAACAGTAGTTAAGGGAAAAGTAAAAGAGGTCACTGATAGAGGGGTTTTTGTAGAGGTCCAGGAGGAGCTTGTTGGACT
>BEHO01000248.1 GCA_002898915.1 bacterium HR12 | reverse complement strand
ACGCCTACGTACGGTCAGCCGCTCCCCGGACAGTCCGACAACCGCCCCTTGCTCCGCCACGTAGACCGGCGCCGCGTCGTCCCTCGCCGGGACGAGTCTCCGCACCTCGGCCGGGCGGTCCCCTCGGAGGTAGGCCGTTTCGTCTGGCAGGCAGATCCCCACAAGCGAGCAGCGCGGGCACTTCGGGCTGTCCACAAGCGGTGGCGGCGGGACTGGCTCGGCGGCTGTGCGCACGAGGCCACGCACGGCCTCAAGGGTCCGCTCAATTAGCGCGTCATCGAAGGCAACCACGAACCGCTGCTTGGTGGTCGCGTAGTAGAGGACCCCTTCGTCGCACTGGTACCCATTCTCCCTGAGAATCAGGCCCTGGACGCAGAGCTGGATCCGTTCCGGTTCCCATGGACCCGTCGGGCCCGGCGCCCCCTTCTTGTAGTCGACGGGTCGGACTGCCCCGTCCTCACCTTCGAGGAGGTCCATCCGCGCGATCAGCCCGAGCCGGGGGGCTGAGAGGAGCACAGACCGAGCCGCGACCCGATCGTCGGGCGAAAGCTCCTCGGCAGGAGGGAGCCGTCCTGCTTCGTTCTCGACACGTCTGTGAACGACGCCTCCCTCGAGCGTGTCTGCACTTTCTGCCCATTCCCCTTGAACCCATTCGAGATAGAAAAGGCGTGGACAGTAGACGAACTCGTTTACCATCCGAGCCGGGATCAGCTCGGGCGTATCCCCCTGAGCCACCTCGCGTTCCTTCATCTCGTTCCCGGACCACCGGCACGCTTCTGACGCGACTTGAGGGGCCGGCCGCTCACGGCTACGCCTTAGAGCACCCGCCGCGCGGGAGAGAAGTTCACCTTGCGCTGAGCTCCCTTGCCCACCTCGATCCTCTGCGCTCGGTATACGGCCACGATTCCTCGGGCCCGCAGGATAGCGGGGTTGGGGCGTTCCTGGATCAGGTCCCGAAGCTGTAGGAGCGACCGGACGCCGTCGAGCCCGAGTGGGTGGTCCCAAAGGGGCCACGTGAAGGCGGTGAACCTGCGCTCGTCACGGGTCCACCCGGCGGTCTCAAGGCGCCTGCCGCTGAGAGCGGACGGGAACAACGCGAGGGCTCGGTATGCCAACAGATTCGCCATCCACATCGTGCGCGGCTTGTTGTCTGAGGAGGTCGGATCCCGATCCATGAGCGCGTACCGTCGGTCCTCGATGGGGTCCCAGCGCATCGAAAGCCCTTCGTCCCGGTAATCCCAGGGTCCGAAGAGGACTCGGCTCACGCCGTCGGTGGCCACCCGAGCCACGAGCTCCCGCGCCGTCTCCAGGAAGAACTGATGGCCCGATCCCGTGATGAAACAGAAGGGCGTGGGCTCGATGGCGTCCGAGCTCGCCTCGTAGCGGGCGTCGCTTCCAAACGCGGCCAGCAGGTCGAGGGGTCCCCGAGTCTTCGGTTGCCCCTGCGAGGCGAGGGCGGCAGCATGGGCACGATACTCATCCGGCGTACAGTCGATCCGCTTGCCGAGGGCGAGCTCGGGCCTTGGGACCGCCTCCCTCAAGGCGTGCAACCAGGCTTGGCGCTTCTGCTCCCACTCACGCTCAAGCGGATGGAGCTCGCGCTCGATGGCCTCGGATCGCTCCGCGCCGCGGAGGCCGCGCCTCTTAATCTCCTGCTGCTTGTCCTTCACAGCCTTCTTCGCCTTCTCCATCTCTCGCTCGGCCTCGGCGCGCCGGGCCTCGGCCTGCGGAGCGATCGGCGCACCTCGGAGTGAATTCGCCACGACACGTGCAAGCTCGTCCTCGTCCGCTGCAGGGACCGCTTCGAGGACCGGGACCCAGCGGCGGTCGAGCTTCCAGCCGAGTTTCGGCTCCCCGACGCGGGCCTCGGAAAGGGTGACCAGCGTCCCGATCGCGGCCAGGAACCCGAGCGGGTTGGCGCCGTCCAGGCCGATGAGCTCGAAAGATCGGGGCATCAGGAATCACTCTCCTGTGCGAGGGCGAAGTTGCTCGCGTACCAGTCCGCGAGACGCACGAGCGCCTCCAGGTATGCCAGTCCCCACCAGCCGTAGCGGCGGGTCAGGCGCCAGAAACGCTCCGCGACTCCGGAGTCGAGCCGATGGGCCGGCGGCGAGGAGAAGCGATCGACGGCATTCAGGCAGCAGTCTATCCCCCCGAGGGCGCCCCGGACGTCGGGGGGCGACGGATCGTGGCACACCGGGGCGAAGGGCCGGCCGTGTCCGTGGTGGCTCGCCACGAGGTGGAGGACGAGGTCCGCCAGGCAATCGTCGTTCGGCACGGCGAACCGTCGCGCGAGCTCCATCGAAAGCATCTCGTGGCGGAAGTCTTCGGGCAGACCGCTCGCTTCCCTGATCGCGCGCCGGCGGGCGGGCGAGGTCGGGACGTTCGCGGACTTGGCTATCGGCTCGCTGGCGGCCGCCAACGCTAACTCGTCTCCCTGCCGGAGTATGAGCTGGAACCGCGGGTCGAGCTTCCCGGCGTCGTGCCAGAACGCGGCGAGGGCGACCGCTCGGCGGAGCTTCTCGGGGAGGCACCGCTCGGCGATGCGCTCGGCGGCGCGACGGGCCAGTCGGGAGTGCTCCTCCAGGGTCACCTCCCGGTCGGCAGCCGAGGCCAGGTCGTCGTCATCCGCGAAGAGGTCGGGCTCGGCTGCGGGCCTCCGGGGCGAGCGTGCCACGAGGATCACTCCTCCGGATGGGTGTTCGAGTAGCCGTCCCGCGCCCGCCTGGCGCACTAGCTTGAGCCACCAGTCGGGCGGGGCAGGCGCCGCGTCCTCGTCTTCCCGCCGGTAAGCGAGGAGGGCCTCGACGGCTTCCTGGATCGCAGCGCGGTCGAGGGCCGGATCGATGGCAGCAAGCAGGTCCTTCACCGGTGGGCAGTCGATCCACGGCTGGAGCGTGGCGCGGGTGAGCCGCACGGCCGGCGGCTGTCCCGCCGCATGGCGCGCCGCCTCCCAGAGGTCGAGCTGCTCCTCGCCCACCGCCTGCGCACGCACGGCCTGGCCCAATCCCTCGATTCCGTAGGACGCCGGCACGACCACCACGTCGCCCGGCGCGATCTCGCTGGCTTCGCGGACGAGCTTGGACCGGTCCCGGCCCCGCCACACCAGGCACGGGCGGATCCTTCCCTCGTGCTGCTCGGGCTCAACGCCCGTGCCCTCCACGTCGGCGTCCTCTTCCTCGGCCGCCCCCTGTGCCAGCCAGGCCCTGACGCGCCACAGGGGCGCCTGGAGCATCTCCCCGCTCACGGGCGGGCAGAGGGCGACGGTCTCGACCCAGGACCCGGGGTCGTCCGCGG
>BEHO01000247.1 GCA_002898915.1 bacterium HR12 | reverse complement strand
ACGCCGGGTCCCGCGGTACGGCGGCCAGCCCGAGGGCCGGGACGCCGAAGCCGAGGATGTAGACGACGAGCACCGTCGGCACGCCCCGGAAGAAGTCGGTGTAGACGATGGCCATCGCCCGGATGGGGAAGAACACGGGTCCCGGCAGGCTCCGCATGATCGCCAGCAGCAGGGCGAGGGCCAGGATGAAGGGCTCGGCCACCGTGAAGTACAGGACGTTCCGGAGGAACCTGGCCGCGATCTCGGGGAAGGTCTCGCGGAACTCGAGCCCGTTGAAGAACGCGTCCCGCACGGCCGGCCAGTTCGCGGAGCGCCCGATCGTCCAGACGAGGAACCCGAGCACCACCGCGGTGCTGAGCACCGCGAGCGTCACGGCCCTCACCCCCTCGGCGCGCAGGGGGGCGAGGATCCTCGAGGTGGGCCGTCCCTCGGGCGGGCGCGGGCCGCCCGGGACGTCCTGGGCCCGATGGACCTCACCGCCGGTCGCCACGTGCGGGCCGCCTCCTACCGGAGGATCGGCACCTCGCCGACGTTCGTCTTCTCCGAGAGCCACTCCGTCCGGATCGCCTCGAGCGTGCCGTCCGCCTTCATCTGCTCGAGCGCCAGGTTCACGCAGTCCCGGAGCGGGTTCCCCTCCTCGAACGCCATGCCGAAGTACTCCCCGGCCGCGGCCGTCTCGAACTGCCCCACGACGACCCCGTCCTTCACCTCCTGCACGAAGGGATCGGCGAGGTACAGGGCGGTCGGCAGGTCCACGACGATCGCGTCCACCTGGCCCGCGTTCAGGGCCGCCACCGAGTCCGAGAGCTTGGCGTAGGCGCCGGGCTCGACCTCGGGCTGGATGACCTCGACGATGAAGTCGTAGCTCGTGGTGCCGATCTGGGTCGCGATGCGGTACGGACGCAGCTCGGCGATGCTCGTGGCCTCCGTGATCGGGTTCCCCTTCACCGACACCAGGGCCTGGTTCACGTCGTAGTAGCTCTCGCTGAAGTCGACGGCCCGGTCCCGCTTCTCCGAGTACGAGATCTGCTCGATCGCGAAGTCCCAGGCCTTCGGGCCCGGCGCGTAGGTCTGGTCGAAGGGCGCCACGGTCCACTCGACCGCGTCACGGTCGAACCCGAGCCGCTCCGCGACCTCGTACGCCACCGCCGCCTCGAACCCCTTCCCCGTGTAGGGGTCGTTGAACTTCCACTCCGGGTGCTCCTTCGTCTCCCCTCCGGCGAAGTACGGCGGGTAGGCGGGGTTGTCGGTCCCGATCGTGAGCACCCCGGGGTTCACCAGCTCCACCTGGGCGGCGCAGGCGGCGGGGTCGCTCGGCGCCGTCGGCGCCGTCGGCCCCGTCGCGCCCGGCGTCCCCGTCGCCCCGGTCGGGCCGCCGACGGTCGGCTCCTCGGCGCACGCCGCGAGCGCCAGCCCCGCGACGGCCAGCACGGCAAGGATCCTGCGCATCGTCCAACCCCCTCGGATCGTCGGAGCGGGCACCTCCCCCGGCGGCGAGCCTAGCACAGGCCCGCACGGCGCCCGGTCACGCCCTTCCGGCCGTTCTCTTCTCACTCCTCGGGTTCCCCGGGGAGCACCTCCACGACTTCTGCGATAACGCGGAACTCGCCTTCGGTTGCTCCGTCGATGATCAGAGATGCATAGCCCGGGTCGCTGCTGTCCGGCTCCAGCACGATCTGAGCCCGCCGCGTTCTCCCGTCGTCATCAACGACCTTGACGCTCCGATAGACCTTGACCGTGTAGCTGCCACCGGTCTCTGGGTCCCACAGGTCGCGGTGCTGAACGAGCAGTACCCGCCCATCGCGTGTGCCCTCCACCGGATGGCGGAAGAGGCAGTATGCGCCGTTGGGGATCCGTCGGTTCATCGACTCTCCCACCACGCGGGCGACGAACAGGCCGGGTGCCGGCCGCGTCCGCCCGTTCGGGGCGACCCACGCCTCAGGCTCCGGCTGCTGCACCTCACCGAACCCGCTGGCCGCCGCCGCCAGTGAGTAGAGGGGAACGCTGTTCTCGAAGGGTCGCACCTCGTCCTCGGGGATCCGGCGGAACGGGATGGCCGCCGCCGGTTCGCCCGCCGCCGTCTCTGCCGCGAACTCGAACCCGAGCTGGATCGCCTGCTGGAGGACCGTCTCGGTGGCTCGGGCTTCCTTGTCCGGCGGATAGCCGTATCGTCGGAGGACCCTCTTGACCATCACGCGCAGCTTCGCGCGGGCGCTCTCCTTCTGGGTCCAGTCGATGGTCGCGTTCCTCCGTACGGCCTCCGTCAGTTCCCGAGCGATCCTCCTGAGCGTCTCGTCTCCGAGCACCGCGACAGCGCTGTCGTTCGTCTCCAGGGCGTCGTAGAGGGCCAGCTCCTCGTCGGAGAGCCCCAACTCCTCGCCCCGGCGCTGCGCCTCCTGCATCTGCTTGGCCAAGGCGATCAGCTCCTCGATCACCTCGGCCGTCTCGATCTGGCGGTTGTGGTAGCGGCGGATCGTGGCCTCGAGCACCTCGGAGAAGCGGCGGGACTGCACCACGTTCCGCCTCGAGCGCGCTCTGATGTCGTCGGCGAGGAGCTTCCGGAGCAGCTCGACGGCGAGGTTCCGGTGAGGCAGCTCGCGGACCTCGGCCAGGAACTCCTCCGAGAGGAGCGAGAGGTCCGGCTTGGGGAGCCCGGCCGCCTCGAAGATGTCGATCACCCCCCTGGGGGCGATCGCCTCCGAGACGATCTGCCGCACGGCGTGATCGAGGTCTCCCTCGGTGACGCCGTCGGGACCGTCGGTCTTCGCGAGCCATGCCTTGATCTCCTGGAACAGGCCGACCTCGTCCCGCATCTCCATCGCCTCGGGGCGCGGGAAGGCCAGCGCGAAGGCCTTGGAAAGCTGCGTGACGGCCCCGACGAACCGTCCCCGACCGTTCTCCTGGCCGAGAACGTGGTCCACCGCCGCCGGCAGGAGGCGGAGACGTTCCTTCGGTCGGGCCCGCAGAAGAGGCGCGAGATCGAACCCGTGGAGCAGCGCCCGGCAGATCTCGTAGCCCTCCCTCATCACCCGGACGGCCTCGTCCTGATCGACCGCCACCTGCCCTCGGCCCCCGCTCTCCGTGTACACGCGGAGGGCCTTGCGCAGTTCGTCCGCGATCCCGATGTAGTCGACGACCAGCCCTCCCGGCTTGTCCCGGAACACGCGGTTGACCCGTGCGATGGCCTGCATGAGGGTGTGACCGCGCATCGGCTTGTCCAGGTACATCGTGTGGAGCGGGGGCGCGTCGAAGCCCGTCAGCCACATGTCTCGGACGATGACGACCCGGAGCGGATCCGTCGGGTC
>BEHO01000246.1 GCA_002898915.1 bacterium HR12 | reverse complement strand
GACCGGATCGCCACCGACGCGCTCGTGGGCGAGCTGGGCGAGCGGCTCGTCGTCGCGATCGAGGCGGAGGGGGCGACCATCCGGCCGCGGGGCGGCCGCGGGCTGGAGCTCCCCCTGTGGGCGACGCTGGGCTGGCTGGTGGAGCTCCCGGTGCGGCGCTTCCTGTTCGTCGAGGTCGGACGCGTCGGCGCGATGGAAGGTCCCGATCTCGACGGAGTGTGGGCGCTCGCCCGGCACACGGGGCGACCCGTGCTGGCCTCGGGAGGGATCCGGAGCCTGGAGGATCTCCGGGCCCTCGCGGCGCTCGACGGGGTGGAGGGGGCGGTGGTGGGCCGCGCGCTCTACGAGGGGGCCTTCACCCTGGAGGAGGCCATCGCGGCCGTGGGCTCGGGGTAGACTCCGGGACCCATGGGCTTCCTGACCGAGCACGTGGCCGAGGTCCGGCAGCGGCTCGAGCGGCGGCCGCTCGACGCCGGCCGGCTCCTGGCGCTCGCCGCCGGCCTGCCTCCCGCCCGCGGGTTCGCCGCGGCCCTCCGGGCGGCGTCCGCCCCGGCGGTGATCGCGGAGGTGAAGCGGTCCTCGCCCTCGGCGGGGCCGCTGGCCGAGGACGCCGACGCGGCCGCCCTGGCCCGCCGCTACGAGGAGGCGGGGGCCGCGGCGGTCTCGGTCCTCACCGAGCCCCGGCACTTCGGCGGGTCCCTCGCCGACCTCCGCGCCGTGCACCTCGCCGTCTCGGTTCCCGTGCTGCGCAAGGACTTCCTCGTCCACCCCGACCAGGTGCTCGAGGCCCGGGTCGGGGGGGCGGACGCGGTCCTGCTCATCGTGGCGGCGCTCTCCCGCTCGGAGCTCGAGGCGATGCTCGCGACGGCCCGGGACCTCGGCCTCGACGCCCTCGTCGAGGTCCACACGGAGGCGGAGCTGGAGACGGCGCTCCGGGCCGGCGCCGAGGTCATCGGGGTGAACGCCCGAGACCTGGAGACGCTCGAGGTGGATCCCGAGGGTGCGCTCGAGATCCTCGCCCAGGTCCCGAGCGATCGGGTGGCGGTGGCCGAGAGCGGGATCTCGACCCGGGCGCAGGTCGAGGCCGCCCTCGCGGCGGGCGCACGGGCCGTCCTCGTCGGCGAGGCGCTCGTGCGCGCGCCCGACCCGGGCGCGGTGCTGCGCGAGCTGCGGGGGGCGGCGTGATGGCGCCCCCGGAGCTCCCCGACCCCCGCGGCCGGTTCGGCCCCTACGGGGGGCGCTACGTCCCCGAGGTGCTGATCCCGGCCCTGGAGGAGCTCGCGGCGGCCTGGGCCGAGCTCCGCGAGGACCCGATGTTCCGGGGCGAGCTCGCGGCGCTCCTCCGCGACTACGTCGGGAGGCCCTCGCCGCTCACGTACGCCGGGCGCCTCTCGGAGGCGCTCGGGTACCGGATCTACCTGAAGCGCGAGGACCTGAACCACACCGGCGCGCACAAGATCAACAACACCCTGGGCCAGGTGCTGCTCGCCAAGCGCCTCGGGAAGTCCCGCGTGATCGCCGAGACCGGCGCCGGGCAGCACGGGGTGGCCACGGCGACCGCGGCCGCGCTGTTCGGGCTGCCGTGCGTCGTCTACATGGGCGAGGAGGACACGCGTCGGCAGGCGCCGAACGTGGAGCGGATGCGCCTGCTCGGGGCGGAGGTGGTGGCGGTCACGGCGGGGCAGCGCACGCTGAAGGAGGCGATCAACGAGGCGATGCGCGACTGGGCGGCGACGGTCCGTCACACGCACTACGTGTTCGGGACGGCCGCCGGGCCGAGCCCGTTCCCGGCCCTGGTCCGGGACTTGCAGCGGGTGATCGGGGACGAGGCGCGCGAGCAGTTCCGCGAGGCCGAGGGGCGGGACCCCGACGCCGTCGTGGCCTGCGTCGGGGGCGGCAGCAACGCCATCGGGACCTTCGCCGCGTTCATCGGGGTCCCGGGCGTGACGCTCTACGGGATCGAGGCCGGCGGGCGGGGGGAGGGCGTCGGCGAGCACTGCCGCTCGCTCACCCTGGGCGAGCCCGGGGTCCTCCACGGGGCGTACTCCTACCTGCTGCAGGACGCCGACGGCCAGGTCGCGGCGACGCACTCGATCTCGGCGGGGCTCGACTACCCGGGCGTCGGGCCGGAGCACAGCTACCTCAAGGACGCCGGCCTCGCCCGGTACGAGGCCGCGACCGACCGCGAGGCGCTCGAGGGGTTCCGCGCCCTCGCCACGCTGGAGGGGATCCTGCCGGCGCTGGAGCCGGCGCACGCGATCGGGTGGCTCCTGCGGCGGCCGCTGCCGGAGGGCTCGCGGGTGCTCGTGTGCCTCTCCGGCCGGGGCGACAAGGACCTCGAGACCGTGCGGCGGGCCCTCGCGGCGGAGGGGGCCGACGCCGGTGCGTGACCTCGAGGCGGCGCTGCGCGCCCGGCGTGACGCCGGGGGGCGGGCCTTCGTGCCGTACGTCACGGGCGGCCTGCCGGGGGCGGACGCCGAGCTCCTCCGGGCCCTCGCCGAGGCGGGCGCCGACGCGATCGAGGTGGGGATCCCCTTCTCCGATCCGGTCATGGACGGCGGCGTGATCCAGGAGGCCTCGCGCCGGGCGCTCGAGGCGGGGGCGCGTCCCCTCCGCGTGATCGCGACGGTGGCCGAGGCCGACGTCGACGTCCCGGTGGTGCTGATGACGTACTACAACCCCGTGCTCCGCCTGGGGGAGGAGCGGTTCCTGGAGGCGGCGGTGGACGCCGGCGTGGCTGGGGTGATCGTGCCGGACCTCCCCGTGGACGAGGCGGAGGGGTGGCGGGAGCGATGCCTGGCGTGCGGTGTCGCGCCCCTGTTCCTGGCCGCCCCCGGATCCAGCCCCGTCCGGTTCCGCCGGATCGCGGAGGCCGCTCGGGGCTTCGTCTACTGCGTGAGCACCTACGGGGTGACCGGCGAGCGCGAGGAGCTCGCCGGAACGGCCGAGGAGGTGGTCGCGGCCCTGCGACCCCTCACCGACGTCCCGCTCCTCGTGGGGGTCGGGATCGGGACTCCCGAGCAGGCGGCGGCGGCCTGCGCCTTCGCCGACGGGGTGATCGTCGGGAGCGCGATCGTCCGCCGGCTGGTGGCCGGCGATCGGGACGGCGCCCTGGAGCTCGCGCGGGCCTTCCGAGCGGCCGTCCCCCGCTCCGGGGCCTGACCCGGCTGACTGGGTAGCCCGCGGGGCGCGGATGTGTTATCTAGACGCGCTATACGGGCGGGGGTGGGCGATCCCACCCGGCGCCGTGCGGTTCCAGTAGGGGGACCTGGGGTCCACCGGGAAGGGGGATGCATGAGGAAGCGGACGTGGTTCGTGCTGGTCGCGCTCCTCGGGGCGCTCGCCCTGGTAGCGGCGGCCTGCGCTGAGGAGGAGGG
>BEHO01000245.1 GCA_002898915.1 bacterium HR12 | reverse complement strand
CAGCTCGCGGACGAGGGGCGCCGCGAAGTGGTCGCAGTTGCTCACCACCGCCGTCCGTACGCCCCGGGCCCGCAGGGCGCGGAGGGTCGGCAACGCGTCCTCGTACAGGTGCACCCGGCCATCGAGGTGCGTGGCGATCAGGTCGGTGATCCGCCGGACGAAGGCGGGATCGGGCTCGAGCCCGCACGCCTGGACCAGCGCCGCGACGTCGCCCTCGGGGCTACCGAAGTCGCCCCGCTGTCTCGGCCCGTACGTCGTCTCGTAGGCCCGGATCAGGACCGGCTCGGGGACGCCGAGGGCCTCCGCGAGGCTCGAGCGGAGGTCCCTCCACTCGCTCCAGACGAGCGTGTCGAAGAGGTCGATGAGGGCGGCGTCCACGGGCCCAGGATACGGGCCCCGGCTCCGCGGAGACGGCGCGATTCGAACGCGCGAGGGAGCTCAACGCCCCCTAACCGCTTAGCAGGCGGCTGCTTTCGGCCACTCAGCCACGTCTCCGCCCAGATGGTACGGCACCGCGCCGCGCGAGGCACCCCCGGTCACGGGTCCGGCGGGAGCTTCGGCGCGCCGGGGTGGACCACGCCCGGCGGGCGCAGCGCGGCCGCGATGGCCCGCAGCACGTCGTCCCGGGCGAGGATCCCCACCGGACGTCCTCGCTCGTCCACCACCGGCAGCCGGTTCACCCCCGCCTCGTCCATCAGCAGGATCGCCCGGGTGAGGGGCCAATCCGCCTCGGCCGTCACAACGTCGCGCGTCATGACGTCGGCCACCGTGAGCTTCGCCAGGTGCCGCTCGGCGCGCAGGAACGGCCCGGTCGTCTGGGTCGTCGTGTGGCCCTCGCGCTCCAGCAGGTCCCGGAGGGTGAGGATCCCGACCACCGCGCCACCGTCCACGACGGGCGCCCCGGCGATCCCTTCCGCCGCGAGCCGCATCGCCGCGTCGCTCGCGCGCATGTCGGGCTCGAGGGTGATGACCTTCCGCGTCATCGCCTGGCCGACGGTGCCGGGGCGCTCCTCGGCCTCGCGGGAGAAGTCGTCGTGCTCCACGAGCGCCACCTCCACCATCATCGTGCATCGAGGACCGGCGCGCCGACAGGGGACGACGTCCGTCAGCGCGCGAGGCGGCCGTGGCGCTCGAGCACCTCGAGCGCGCGCTCGACGGGCAGCGCGTGGAGGGTGTTCCCGCACCGCCCGACGACGGTCGTCGCCGCGAACAGGGCGTTCGCGACGGCCTCCTCGGTTGCCTCCACCACGGCGCGGAAGAGCCTCGAGAGCGTCTCGCCCCCGGGGCCGTCGGCCACCGCCCGGAGCCCCACGACGCCCCCGCCCCCGGCCGGGAGACGGTTCGCGGTCGAGAAGGCGATCATCTGCTCCCCCGACCCGTTCGCGGCGCTGGAGCCGCCGCGGGCGAGCCCCATCCCCGCCCGCACGGCCATCCGCCGGAGCTGGTGCGGCAGGAGCGGCGCGTCCGTCGCCACCACCGCCACGCACGAGCCCTCGGTGTGCTCGGTGGGCATGAGGTCGGGGATCTCGCGCCCCACGGGCACGCCGGCGAGGAGCAGCTCCGGCCGCGACCCGTGGTTCGTGAGCACGAGCACCCCCACGGTGGAGCCGTCGACCACACGCGAGGCCGTCCCGATCCCGCCCTTGAAGTCGAAGCACTGCATCCCGACGCCGGCGCCGACCGAGCCCTCCTCCACCGGGCCGGGGCGCGCGCCCCCCAGGGCCGCCGCCACGTGCTCCCGCGTGAGGGGGAAGGACAGGACGTCGCTGAGGAAGGAGTCGTCGCACTCCGAGACGACCGGCATGATCTCGCGCGCGGCGCGCTCGTCGATCCCCGCCGCCCACCGCAGGGCCGCGTCGTAGGCCTGGCCGATCTGCGCGGTGGAGGTGAGGAGGATCGGCGTCATGAGCACCCCCCACTCGCGCAGGTGGTTCACCCCGATCGTCTCGCCGTAGCCGTTCAGGATGTGGACGCCGGCGTAGACCGGCTCGTCCCAGGGCCACCCCTCGTGGGGGAAGATCGCCGTCACGCCGGTGCGGACGGCGTGCGGGTCCCCGTCCTCGCCCTCGATCACGCTGGCGTGCCCGACGCGGACCCCGGCCACGTCGGTGATGGCGTTCAGGGGCCCCGTCGGCAGCTCGCCGATCACGACCCCGAGTTCTCTGGCCCGTGCCCTCACGCGTCCCTCCGACCGCGACCGCGCGCATGCTACCGCCCGAGCCGGAAGCGCCGACGGGCGCTACCATGAGCGACACGTCCATGGCCATCCTCGCCCTCGGCGTCACCCACCGCACCGCGAGCGTGGAGCTGCTCGAGCGGCTCGCGTTCAGCGACGACGACCTGGCCAAGGCGTACCGCCGGATCCTCGACGATCCCGCCATCGACGGCGGGGTCGTGCTCTCGACCTGCAACCGGATCGAGATCTACGCCACGGTGCCCGCCTACCACGCGGGCTTCCAGGCCCTGAAGCGCCTGCTCTGCGAGACCCGGGGCGTGGAGCCCGGCGAGGTCGCTGCGCCCCTCGTCTCCCACTACGAGGACCAGGCCGTCGAGCACCTCCTGGAGGTGGCCGCGGGGCTCGACTCCATGGTCCTCGGCGAGCCCCAGATCCTGTCCCAGGTCCGCGACGCGTTCCGCGCGGCCGAGGCCGAGGGCGCCGTGGACCGGACCCTCACCGGGTTGTTCCAGGCCGCCCTCCGGACCGGGCGGCGCGTGCGGGCCGAAACGGGGGTCGGCTCGGCCCCCGACGCCTTCGTCGACGCCGGCGCCGAGCTCGCCGCCGAGGCCCTCGGGGGGCTCCAGGGGCGCGCCGCGGTCGTCGTCGGCGCCGGGCGGATGGCGAGCCTCGCCGTCGGCCACCTGCGGCGGCGTGGGGTCCAGGCCGTCCGGGTGCTGAACCGCTCGCCGGAGCGGGCCCGAGCACTCGCCGAGCGGGCGGGCGCGGAGCACGGCGACCTCGCGGCCCTTCCAGCGGCCGTCGAGCGCGCCGATCTCGTGGTCTCGGCGACCGGCGCGGCCGGGATCGTCCTGCACGCCGAGACCGTGCGGCGGGCGATGGCGGGTCGCGCACGACCGCTCTTCCTCCTCGACCTGGCGGTGCCGCGGGACGTGGACCCGGCCGCCGCCGAGGTCCCCGGGGTGCGCCTCGTGGACATCGAGGGCTTGCGCGGCGTCCTCGCGGAACGCGCGGCCGGGGCCGCCGAGGAGATCGCCCGGGCCCGGGCCATCGTGGCGGAGGAGGCCCGCCGCTTCGCCCTCCGCCGCCGCTCCGAGCGTCTCGCGCCGCTGATCCGCGCCCTCCGCGAGCGCGGCGAGCGCGCGGTGGCCGCCGAGCTCGAGCGCCACCGCTCGGCCCTGGCGGGACTCTCTCCCGCCGAGCGCGAGGCCGTCGAGGCC
>BEHO01000244.1 GCA_002898915.1 bacterium HR12 | reverse complement strand
CCGCCTGCACGCTCGAGCCGTACCTGGACGGGCACGGCCACCCCACGGACACCCGCGGGCTCGCGTACGTGGATCCCGAGGAGCTCCCGGCCATCGTCACCGCCCTCGACGCGGCGGGGTTCCAGGTCCACTTCCACACGATCGGCGACAAGGCCGTGCGGGACGCGCTCGACGCGATCGAGACCGCCCGTCGGACCAACGGCTGGAACGACCTCCGGCCCCACATGGCGCACCTCCAGGTCGTGCACCCCGAGGATCTCCCCCGCTTCCGCCGGCTCGGCGTAACGGCCAACGGCCAGCCCCTGTGGGCGGCGAACGATCCCCAGATGGTCGAGCTCACCCTGCCCTTCCTGGGCCCCGAGCGCGCCGCCTGGCAGTACCCGTTCGGGAGCCTCGTCCGCTCGGGGGCGACGCTCGCCTTCGGGAGCGATTGGCCGGTCTCCACCCCCGACGTGCTGCAGGAAATCCACGTTGCGGTGAACCGCACCGTGCCCCCGGACTACGCCTACGGGTCCGGGAGCGAGCTGGAGCGGGAACCGTTCCTCCCCGGCGAGCGGATCACGCTCGCCCAGGCCATCCGGGCCTTCACGATGGGCTCGGCGTACGTGAACCACCTCGACGACGTGACGGGCTCCATCGAGGTGGGCAAGCGAGCCGACCTCGTGGTGCTGTCGCAGAACCTGTTCGAGCTCGACCCGAGCGAGGTCACCGAGGCGAAGGTCCTCCTCACGCTGGTGGACGGCAAGCCGGTCTACGAGGCGAAGGATCTCTAGCGGGTCGGACCCGCGGACCCCTCCGCCTCGTACGCGAGGGCCTCGTCGGTGCGGCGGAGCACGGCCGCGTCCTCCACCTCCCAGGCCAGCGTGACGGCCTCGCCGGGGACGAGGCCCGCCGTGCGCTCCCCCGAGAGCTCGTGGACGATGAGCCGCGCCCCGAGCGAGGTCCGCACGTGCACCTGGGTGAGGGTCCCGAGGTAGACGAGCCGCTCCACGACCCCGCCGAGCACGGAGCCGCTCGCGGCGTCCCCGCGCGTCCCGCGCGTCAGCCGCACCCGCTCGGGGCGGACCGCCACGATCAGGCGATCCCCCGGACGGTGGTCGGGCTCGAGCGGCACCCGGACGCGCTGCCCGTCCGCCAGGCGCATCTCCGCCACGCCGTCGGCCAGCTCGTCCACGCGGACCTCGAGCGCGTTCAGGACCCCGACGAAGTCGGCGACGAACGGCGTCTCGGGCCGCTCGTAGATGGTCCGCGGGTCCCCGACCTGCTCGATCGAGCCCTGGTTCATCACCGCGATGCGGTCCGACATCGACAGCGCCTCGTCCTGGTCGTGCGTGACGTAGAGGAACGTCGTCCCGAGCTCGTGCTGGATCCGCTTCAGCTCGAGCTGCATGTGCTTGCGGAGCTTCACGTCGAGGGCCCCGAGGGGCTCGTCGAGGAGCAGCGCCGCGGGCCGGTTCACGAGGGCCCGCGCGAGCGCCACGCGCTGCTGCTGCCCGCCCGAGAGCTGGGAGGGCTTCCGCCGTTCGAACCCGGCGAGACCGACGATCTCCAGCATCTCGGCCACGCGCCGCCGGCGCTCCTCCCGCGGCACCTTCCGCAGGCGGAGGCCGTAGCCGACGTTCTGCTCCACCGTCATGTGCGGGAACAGCGCGTACGCCTGGAAGACCATGTTCACCGGACGACGGTTCGGCGGCACGCCGACGATGTCGCGCCCCTGGAGCAGGATGCGGCCCTCGTCGGGGTCCTCGAACCCCGCGATCATCCGCATCGTCGTGGTCTTCCCGCACCCGCTCGGCCCGAGGAGCGTGAGGAACTCCCCCGCGTAGACGTCGAGCGACACGCGGTTCACGGCGACCACGTCGCCGAAGCGCTTCGTCACCTCGATGAGGCTGATGGCGACCTCGGTCACCGCGCGCCTCCTCCGCCGGCGCCCGCCTCCAGGCGCCGGTCCGCGACCCACCGTCCGATCTCGGACCCCGCCGACACGACCGCCGAGACGAGCATGACGACGACGGCCACGGCGATCACCGGCGGCAGCTGCCGGGGCAGGCGGATCTGCGAGAACACGTACAGGGGGAAGGTCGGCTCGTCCCCGGCCACGAAGGAGGCGACGACCACCTCATCGAAGGAGATCACGAAGCTGATGAGGAAGGCCGAGAGCACCGCTGGCGCGAGGAGCGGCAGCGTGATCGTCCGGAACGCCGTCATCCCGTCGGCCCCGAGGTCGCGCGCCGCCTCCTCGAGCTGGGCGGGGATGCGCTCGAGGCGCGGCACCACCGTGAGGATGGCGAAGGGCAGGGCCACGACGATGTGCCCGACGGCGATCGTCAGCGGGGAGAGCGGGATCCCGACCGCGTTGAACAGGACGAGGAGCGAGATCCCGAACACCACGAGCGGGATCACGAGCGGGGCGAGCAGAGCCCCGGTGACGAGCCCCTTGGCGCGGAACCGCCGCCGGACGAGGGCGATCGCGGCCGGCACCGCCAGGGCCACGGTCACGACCGCGGTGATCGCCGCCACCTGTGCGCTCACCCGCAGCGACGTGAGCAGGGCCTCGTTCCGGAGGAACGCCTGGTACCAGCGGATCGTGAAGCCCTGCCAGGGGAACGAGACGAGCTGCCGGTCGTTGAAGGAGAACACGATCAGGATCGCGATCGGCGCGTAGAGGAAGAGCAGCAGGAGCGCGAAGATCGCCGTGAGCGCGCGCCGCCCGCCTCGGGAGACCGCCGGGTTCACTCCGCCACCGTCCGGACGTTCAGGTACCGGCCGAACACCACGATCAGGACCGTCACGGTGCCGATGAGGAACATCGACATCGCCGAGCCGAACTGCCAGTCGAAGCCCTGGGTGAACGCGCTCTGGATCGCGTTGCCGAACATGAAGCCGTCGGGCCCGCCGACGAGCAGCGGGGTCACGTACTCGCCGATCGTCGGGATGAACACGAAGATGAACGCCGCGATGACCCCGGGGATCGAGAGCGGGAACGTGATCGTCCAGAACGTCCTCCAGCGACCGGCCCCGAGGTCGCTGGAGGCCTCGAGCAGGGCGCGATCGAGTCCCTCCAGGGTCACGAAGATGGGGAGCGCGACGAACGGGACCCACACGTAGGAGAGCACGAGGTACACGGCGAACGGGCTGTAGAAGAGCCAGCGGATCCCCTCCTCCGGTCCCAGGAGCCCCACGGTCCGCAGGAACGAGGTGATGAGCCCCTGCTCCCCGAGGATCACGCGCCAGGCGAGCACCCGCAGCAGGTAGCTCGTGAGGAAGGGCGCGATCGTGATGAGCAGCAGCGTGTACTTCCGCCGCCCCGCGACGAGCGCGAGGAAGTACGCGACCGGATACGCCATGACCAGCGACGCCACCGAGACGATGAGCGACATCCGCACGGACTTCCAGAACAG
>BEHO01000243.1 GCA_002898915.1 bacterium HR12 | reverse complement strand
GGCGACCAGGTCCCGGGCGCGAGTCGGCGCGAGCCACGGGGCATCGCCGAGGGCGGCGAGGAGGGCGCGCCAGAAGGCTGGGGGGGCGCCGATCGAGGGTGAGAGGAGCGTCGTCACCCCTCGCGCCAGGCCCGGCTGCTCCTGCCAGATCGCCGCGAGCTCGCCGACCAGCGCATGCGCCGACAGGACGGGGTCCTCGACGAGCGGGAGCAGCGAGAGGAGGGTCTGCACGGAGGGGTCGGGCACGAGGCCCACCAGGGAGCCGCCCTTCCCCAAGCCCACCGTGGGCGGGGGCGCGAAGCCCAGGGGCTCCGGCTCGGTGACCACGGTGCCCGGGTCGAGCGCGAGCGTCCGCACGCCCCGCTCGGCCAGGGCGGTCAGGCTCGGGGGATCGAGGACGCCGTCGGGCGGACGGAGGAACGTGGGGTCGGGTTCGGCGTCGAGGACGTCGCGGACCAACGCCCGCCCCAGCTCGAGCTGGAGATCCAGGTCGCGCTCGAGGCTCCCGCCGAGGAGGGAGGGGATCTGGGGCGCGGCGAGGGGCAGGGCCGAGAGGGCGACGGCGGGGCTCGCCGCGATCGCCCGCAGCTCGCCGAGGAGCTCGTCGGCGCGCTCGGCCTGGGCGGAACCCGGTGGCACCTCCCGTCGCACCCCGTCCACCTCGACCGCGTAGCCCTCCCGCATCCGGACGAGCTGCCGGAGCAGGACCGGCGAGACGACGAGGTCGAGCGGGATCGGGCGCGCGCGCTCCATCTCGGCGAGGGCGTCGATGAGGCCGCCGAGGCCTCCGCTCGGGCCGATGGCCTCCTCGAGCGAGGTGGAGGTGAACGTGCCGTCGGGGGCCATGACGAGCGGGTGATGGAGCACGAACGTGGTGGCGAGCGAGAGCGGCTGCTCGGGAGGGCGGACGAGGTACACGACGGCCGTGCGGATCGCGGCGAGGGGGACCCCGTCGCTCCGGAGGTCGATCTTCACGGGGTAGATCCCGGAGGTCGTGGGGTCGATCCCGGGAGCGTCCAGGGGGAAGGCGAGCTCGAAGGTGCGCGTCTCGCCCGGAGCGAGGGATCCGTCCCGAGCGTAGGTCTCGGCGTCCACGACGACGACCGGCAGGGGGTCCGCGACGAGGGCTTGCTCGTAGGCCGTGCGCGAGCGCACGCGGCCGAAGAGGGTGAGCCCGACGGTGAGGTCGTCGAGGGGGGCCGTCCCCTCGTTCGTGGCGTGGAACCGGACCTCGAGCACGGGCCGCTCGGGGCCGTTCCAGGTGGACCGCTCGGCGAGCCGCAGCCGGACGCTGGGCGCGGGCTCCGGGCTCGGGGACTGGGCCCGGGCGGGGAGCGGGGCGAGCGCGAGGACGCAGGTCGCGACGAGGAGGACGAGCCGGCGCATCGGCGCGGCCATCCTACCCCCGGGGCCCGAGGAGCTGGATCAGCTCCGACACGCCGTAGACCACGGCGACCGCGAGGAAGAACGACGCCACGACCAGGCGGAGCGTGCGCTCGCGCACACCGAGCGCGATCCGGGCGCCGAGGTGCGCGCCGGGGACCACGCCGAGCGTGAGGGCGGCGAAGATCGCCCAGTCGATGTGGCCGAGCCACCAGTGGACGAGCGTCCCCGGGACGACGATGGCGGAGATCACGACGAGGGACGTGCCGAGCGCCTGCCGGAGGGGCATCCCGACGAGCGCCGTGTAGGCGGGCACGAGGACGATGCCGCCTCCCACCCCGAGCAGCCCCGAGACGAAGCCCGCGACGAGGCCGATCAGCACGTGGCGGTGCCAGGGGGTCGCCCCCCGGACGTACACGGCGCGGGGCGGCCGGCCCCGCGCGAGGCGGACCGCCGTCCAGCCGATCAGCCCCGCCGTGATCACGAGGAGCAGGTGCGCGTTCACGCGCGCGGTGAGGAGGGCGCCGAGGGCCGCGCCGAGCGCCCCGGGGCCGCTCGCCCACCGCGCCGCGCGGAAGCTCACCTCCCCGGCCCGGGCGTAGGTGGCGGCGCCGACGAGCGTGGTGGGGAAGATGACCGGAAGGGGCGTGGCGACGGCCTCGATCGCCGTGCCTCCGAGCAGGACGTTCACGGCCGGGGTGGTGATGATGCCGCCCCCCACGCCGAACAGCCCCGAGAGGATCCCGGCGACGAGGCCGACGAGCGCGCCGAGGACGACCTGGCCGGGGCTCACGCGAGTCGCTCGGCGGCGCGGCTGAGGACCTCGCGCTCGCCCCGGTAGGCGGCCAGGCGGACGGCGCGGTCGAGGGGGAACCAGCGCACGTCCTCCATCTCCTCGTCGTGGTCGGCGAGGCGGCCCCCGGTCGCGCGCATGAGGAAGAAGTGGACCCGCTTGCGCACGCGTACGCCGCCCCACACGTAGACGTAGCGGATGTCGCCGAGGGGCTCGACGATGCGAGCGAGGAGACCGGTCTCCTCCCGGACCTCGCGGACGGCCGCCTCCTCCGGGGTCTCGTCCGCCTCGACCTCGCCCTTCGGCAGACCCCAGACGAGGTGCCCCCGACGCGTGCGGCGGGCGGCGAGCGCGACCTCGGGCGATCCCCGTCGGCGACGGTAGACGACACCCCCCGCCGAGACCTCGGCGCGGGTCCGCCCCGCGCCGGACCCTCGCCGTCGCGTGGCGCCCCTCCCCTCCGTCCCCGTGTTCGTCGTCCCGCTCACCCTTCGTCGCCGGGCGGATGGTACCGCGGGGTCCCGGGCTCAACGCCGGAGGCTCGGCGGCCGATGACCCAAGAGGAGCCCCGACGGGGCCGAGAGGTCGGGAGCGCGGACGTGAACGTGACGGAGCTGCTTCGCTACGCGGTGGAGGTGGGGGCGAGCGACCTCCACCTGAAGGCCGGCAACGTGCCCTTCGTCCGCGTGGACGGGGAGCTGCAGCCGAGCCCGTACCCCGCCCTCGGCCCGGAGGAGACGGAGTCCTTCGCGCTCGCCCTCATGCCGGAGCACAAGCGGCGGGCGTTCGAGGCGTCCAACGAGGCGGACTTCGGCTACACGCTGCCCGGGGTGGGCAGGTTCCGGATCAACGCCTTCCGTCAACGCGACATGGTGGGGCTCGCGGTCCGCCGGGTGCGCTCGGACATCCCGACCATCGAGGAGCTCATGCTCCCGCCGGTGATCCGGACGCTGGCCGACTCACCGCGGGGGCTCGTGCTGGTCACCGGCCCGACCGGCACCGGCAAGACGACGACGATCGCGGCGATGATCGGGCACATCAACCGCACCCGCCGGGCGCACATCATCACGATCGAGGACCCGATCGAGGTCGTGCACGAGGACGAGCTCTCCATCATCCAGCAGCGCGAGGTGGGCCTTGACACGGAGTCCTACGCCGCCGCGCTGAAGCACGTCGTCCGCCAGGATCCCGACGTCATCTTCGTCGGCGAGATCCGCGACCCCGACTCCG
>BEHO01000242.1 GCA_002898915.1 bacterium HR12 | reverse complement strand
ATCCGCACGCTCCGGCGGGCGGGGGTGAAGCGGGTCGTGATGGTCACCGGCGACCATCCCGACGTCGCGGAGTCCGTGGGGATCTCGATCGGGGTGGACCGGATCATGTCCGAGCGCGACCCGGCGGACAAGGTCGACGCGGTGACGGCGGAGCGGGAGTCGGGGGTCACGATCATGGTCGGGGACGGCGTGAACGACGCCCCCGCCCTGGCCGCCGCCGACGTCGGCGTGGCCATGGGCGCCCGCGGCGCGACGGCGTCCTCGGAGGCGGCCGACGTCGTGCTCGTCGTGGACCGGCTCGACCGCCTGGCCGAGGCGATGCGCATCGCCCGCCGCTCGCGGGCCGTCGCGGTCCAGAGCGTGCTCGTCGGGATGGGGCTCTCCTTCGGCGGCATGCTCCTCGGCGCGGTCGGGCTCCTGCCGCCGGTCGGCGGGGCCGTCCTGCAGGAGGTCATCGACGTGGCCGTGATCCTGAACTCCCTCCGCGCGCTCTCCGGGGGGCGGGTGCCGCGGGCCGTCCGACGCGTGGCCGGGACCGACGTCGCGGAGCGCTTCCGCGCCGAGCACCGCGAGTTCACGCCCTGGCTCCAGCGGGTCCGGCAGCTCGCCGACCGGCTCGACGAGCTTCCCCCGGAGCAGGCCATGGCCGAGCTGGAGCAGATCCGATGGTTCGTCCAGGAGCGCCTGGCGCGGCACGAGCGTGAGGAGGAGGAGACCGTCTACCCCGTGGTCGCCGCCCTCATGGGGGGCGAGGACCCCATGGGCACGATGCACCGTGCCCACATGGAGATCGAGCACCTGGTCCGGGTCTTCGCCCACCTCTACGAGGACCTGCCGGCCGACGGCCCCACCGTCGAGGACCGCGTGGACCTCCGCCGCGTCCTCTACGGGCTCCACGCCATCCTCCGCCTCCACTTCGCGCAGGAGGAGGAGGCGTACTCCTGGATCTCGGCGGAGGGGGCCGCGGCGCCCGCGCCGGTCTGAGGCTCAGGCGCGCGGGGGTCGCCGCGGGAGCCGGACCCGGAACGAGGCGCCGCCCCCCGGGCGGTCCTCGACCCAGGCGCGGCCGCCGTGGAGCTCGGCGAAGCGGGCCACGAGGGCGAGCCCGATCCCCACGCCCGGCGAGTGCTCCGGCGCGGTCGGCCCCTGTCGGAAGGGCTCGAAGATACGCTCCCGGTCCTCGGGGGGCACGCCGAGCCCCTCGTCCTCGACGGCGATCACGAGGTCCTCCTCGCCGGGGAGGACGCGGATCCAGATCCGCGACTCCGGAGGGGTGTGGCGGACGGCGTTCGCCAGGAGGTTCTCGAGGATCCGCTCGACCTTGGCGGCGTCGACCTCGGCCCACACCGACGGCGCCTCGACCGCGACGGTCCGTCCGGCCACGAGATCCGACTCGGCGACGAGGTTCCTGGCGAGGCCCCCCACGTCGGTGGGGGCGAGGCTGGGTTCCACGATCCCCCGGGAGAGACGGTCCAGGTCGAGGAGGTCGTTCACCATCCGATCGAGCCTGCGGGCGTTGGCGGCGATGCGCGCGGCGAGCTCCCGGGCCTCCCCCGGTCGGAGCTCCACGTCCTCGCGCTCGAGCGTCACGGCCAGCCCGAGGATCGCGGCGAGGGGTGTGCGCAGGTCGTGGGAGACGGCCTGGAGGAAGGTGTTCTTCATGCGGTCGAGCTCGCGGAGCTTCTCGGTCTCGGCGCGCTCCACGGCCAGTGCGCGCTCGAGCTCTTCGGCTCGCTTGCGCTCGGTGATGTCGACCCACACGCCCTGCCAGTACCGCGGGCGGCCCTCCTCGTCGCGGACCAGGACGGCCCGGTCGTTCACCCAGACCACCCGTCCGTCGCGGGCGATCATCCGGTACTCGACGTCGTAGGGCCCCTGGGTCCGGTCGGCCTCCTCCGCGGCCCGCCGGATCCGCTCGCGGTCCTCGGGATGGATGAGCGAGGGCCAGAGGGGCTCGGGCCGGGTGAGCTCCTCGGGCGTGTAGCCGAGGAGCTCGGTCACCTGGGGGCTGAAGTAGAGGGAGGTGGGCGGACCGCCCCCGCCGAACGCGTCCACGTAGGTGACGATGGGGATGTTCTCCACGAGCGCGCGGTAGCGCTCCTCGGCCTCGCGGAGCTGCTCCTCGGCCCGCTTGCGCTCGGTGACGTCGGTGATCACGCCCTGCCAGTACAGGGGCGTGCCGTCGGCGGCCCGGAGGCACACGGCCTCGTCCCGCACCCAGACCACCGCGCCGTCGCGCGTCATCACCCGGTACTCGGCCGAGAAGGGCTCCAGGGTCTCGTCGCAGCGCAGGTTCAGCTCGCGGATCCGCTCGCGATCCTCGGGGTGCACGAAGGCGACCCATCGGTCGGTGGGACCCAGCCACTCCTCGGGCTCGTACCCGAACCGCCGGACCTGGGGGCTCACGTAGGTCACGCCGCCCTCGGCGTCGCGCACCGCCTCCGTGTAGATGATCGCCGGGACGCTCTCCACGAGCATCCGGAACCGGGCCTCGGAGAGCTCGGCGCGCTCGTCCGCGCGGTGCCGCTCGGTCACGTCGAACATGACGCCCTGCCAGAACAGGGGGCGTCCGTCGGGGTCGCGGATCAGCACGGCCTCGTCGTGGATCCGGACCTCCCGTCCGTCCCGCGCGATCGCGCGGTACTCGGCGCGGAAGCGTCCGTCGCCGCGCAGGGCCTGCCGCTCCGCCTCGAGGAGCCCCGGGAGGTCCTCCGGGTGGACGTGCCGCACCCAGCCCGTGGGGTCCGTCAACCACTCCTCGGGGCGCACGCCGAGGATCGCCTCGATCTGGGGTCCGACGTAGAGGATGCGGCCGGGCCCCTCGCCCTCCTCGACGCCCTCCAGGTAGACGATGCCGGGCAGCTGCTCGACGAGCATCCGGTACCGGCGCTCGATCTCGGCGCGCCGCTCCTCGGCCTGCTTCTGGCGCGTGATGTCCACGAGCAGGCCCCGCGCGACCGTGGGGTTCCCCCGGGGATCGGTGAGCGTGTGCCCGATGTCCCGGAGCCACACGACGTGGCCGTCGCGGTGGAGGAACCGGTACTCCAGGTCGTGGGCCCCTCCGCGGGAGATCGCGTCCAGGAAGGCTTGCACGGCGCGGTCCCGATCCTCGGGGTGGATGTGGTCGGCCCAGAAGCTCGGCTCCTCGATCCAGAACTTCGGCGGGTAGCCGAGCATGTCCCACGCCCGCTGGGAGACGAACGTGAAGCGACCGGAGGCGGCGTCCGCCTCCCACACCACGGCATCCAGGTCCGCGACGAGCGAACGGAGCCGCCGCAGCTCGGCGCCGGGGGTCGTCACGGGCGGTCCGGCGGACGGGGGGTCCGCGTGCGTTCCACGCCGCTGATGGTAGTGGACGCGCCCGACCTCACGAGACGGCGACCGAGCCGTCCGCCCGCGGGTCGGTCGCG
>BEHO01000241.1 GCA_002898915.1 bacterium HR12 | reverse complement strand
CCTAACCTCGCGTTAACGCGAAGCCAAGCTGCCGCTAACCCCTCGTGTGGTCCCCTCGTGACACCTGAGGAGGTGGTGCCATGCGAGGGAAGATCATCAGGCTGCTCGCGATCGTGAGCGTCCTCGCCGCGCTCGTACCCGCGTCGATGGCGGGAGCGAGCGAGGACGGATCCGAGACCGGATCCGAGGCCGGAGAGGTCCAGGGCGTGGTCGAGGCCCTGCCCGGGACCACGAACCTCGTCGGCGACTGGCTCGTGAGCGGGGTCACCGTCCACGTGACCACGGCCACCGAGATCGACGACCTTGCCGCGGTGGCGGTGGGGGCGACGGTCGAGGTCGAGGGCGTGTGGGAGGCGGACGGCTCGATCACGGCCCACGAGGTCGAGGTGTCGGAGGACGCCGAGGACGACGACTACGGCGAGATGAAGCTGGAGGGCCCCGTCGATGCCCTGCCCCCCACCCCCGACCTCGTGGGGGACTGGGTTGTGAGCGGGGTCACCGTCCACGTCACGACCGAGACCGAGATCGAGACCGAGCACGGCTCCATCGCCGTGGGCTCGGCCGTGGAGGTCGAGGGCCTCGCCGAGGCCGACGGCTCGATCACCGCGCACCGGATCGAGACGAAGGACCCCGAGGACATCGACGAGCACGAGGCCGTCCTGCTCGGGACGGTCGGGTCCTTCCCCTCCGGCGACCTCGTCGGGAAGTGGAGGGTCAGTCGTCACGTGGTCCGCGTGGCCCCGGACACCACGATCCGCCGCGCGCGCCTGCTCGACCGCGGGGCGAGCGTGCGGGTCGTCGGGACCCTCCGCGCGAACGGCACGATCCGCGCCACGAGGGTGGCCGTCCGAGCGGGCTGAACGCCCGTGGGTGCGGCGGAGCGGGGGTCGGCACCAGCGGCCCCCGCTCCGTCATCGGACCGGGCTGTGCTGCACGGGACGAGCCGCTCCCGTCCTGCGGGTACCGGTCGGATACCGCTACGCTCGCCCGCAGGACGCGCACTCGAGGGACCAGGTACTGACGAACACCGTCCCGAGCCCCGTGTCGTACTCGGATGTACCGCCCGCCGTCGCGTCGCCGGTGAGCGGGATCGTGGCGGGGCCGAGGCCGAAGCAGAAGACCGCCTCGCACCCGTGTCCCCCGGCGCGCGAGAGGGTGACCTCGAACCCGCCCTCACCGCGCTCGCCCGCGATCGCGATGGGGCCCGCCGAGGGGTCCGCCGGGCAGCTGGAACGCCCGGGTCGAACCTCGCCATCGCCGACGATGGTCCCGTCGGAGCCGACGGAGAGCCGAACCTCGCCCTCCCACACGGCCACGCAGTCGATGGGGTCCCCGAACCGCCCCTCGACCCTGAGCGTTCCCGTCCAGACCTCGCCGGTGAAGAACCGGACGCACCCCTCGGCCGTCGTCCCATCGAACCCGGTCGCGTACCCGCAGATCTCAACCACCGGCGGCGGATCGGCGGGCACCACGTACTCGGCCGTGAGGGCCGCGAAGTCGCGGCCCAGGTCGCAGGGGATGGGCCGGTCGCTCCCCGAGACGTTCCCCACCGATCCGATCAGCTCCGACCCATCGTCCAGGTACAGGACCTCGATCCCCTGGGAGGGCGGCACCTGCATCGCCAGCGCTCGGAGCCCGATCCGGTCGCCGGCCTCGACACGGCTGCCGTCGGCCGGATCGGCCTCGATCCCCACGACGAGCGCCTCGCTGTGGTCGGGTAGGGGGTAGTCGAGGCTCGCGGTCGCATCACCGGTGACCTGGAAGCGGACGACGGTCCCGGGGAGATCGCTGCCCCCGGGGAGCTCGCACACGTCGATCTGTCCGTACGGACCGGACGGCAGGACGTCCCCGAGCGCGTTGGTGAACCCGTGGAGCGACCCGATCTCGACCGGCGGGCCCGACACCGTCGCCGAGAGGACGAGCTCGGTGCACGGGCCCAACCAGTGGACCGAGGCCTTGACGTCACGCATCGGGACCGTCCCCGGGAGGATCGAGGAGAGCTCGCAGGTGCCGGCGGGAGTGGCCTCGGGAGCCGGAGCCGATCCCTCGTCCCACCAGCCGCTCTCCCCCGCGCTCGGAACCTCCCAGGGCTCGAGCTCGAACCGGAGCAGGGCCGACGCCGCCCGTGCGCGGGACGACGCCTCCACGGCCTGGACCACCCACGGCGCTCGCACCTGTCGGTCGCCGAGGAACGCGACCGTCTCGTAGAGGCCTGGGGCCAACCCGCCGTCGGCGACCCCCTCGGAGAACGCGAGCCCGCCGGGTCCGACCGCGACCTCGTGGCTGAAGAGCGGCTCGCGGCCATCCACCCCGACCAGGCGGTACCAGGCGATCGTGAGCGTGGAGCCCTCGGCCACGTCGGCCCCGAGGCCCACGACCGCCGTCACCAGCGTGTCCTCGGTGGTGAACCCGAGACGCGGGCGCACGATCGAGCCGTCCGCGCGCAGCCGGTCCCCGAACGAGATCCCCCGCAGGGGCCCGTCGGGTTGGAGCGGCGCCCGCGACGCATCCACGCGGAACGCGCCGGCCGGCTCGCCCGACCCTCCCCGCTCCTCGGTGGGAGCTGCCCCGCTGCACGCCACCGCGAACGCGAGCCACAGCGTGGCCAGTATCCGAACCCCCACCCGCAACCCTCCCTTCAGGCCGGCATCCCACCACGGTGGGGGCCGCTCCGCAACCCGTGGATCGCCATCCTGGAACGGCGACGACGAACCGGAGGATCGAGACGGGGACGACCCGCTCGACGAGCTTCGGCCCCCGTCCGCGCTCGGTCGTTCGCGCCGAGACCGTGTAGGGTTGATGGAGGGCCCACGGGCACGAGGCCACTGGGCGGAGGAAGGGAGAGGCCCATGCTAGCCATGGCGGTTCCGATCCATCCCGGCAAGCTCGAGACCTGGCGTTCGTGGTGCGCGGAGCTCACCGGTTCGCGCAGGGCGGAGTTCGACGACTTGAATCGGCGCTACGGCCTCACCACGCACGCCGCGTGGCACCAGAGCACCCCCGACGGCGGCGATGTCGCGGTGGTCGTGATCGATGGGCCGGGGACCGAGGGGTTCCTCGGTGATCTCGCGCGGTCCGATCACCCGTTCGACGCGTGGTTCCGCGCCAACATCGAAGACGTCCACCCGATGGACTTCTCGGCGGGGCCCCCGCCGATGCCGGTCCGCACGCTGTAGCGGGGTCGGTCCGGGGCGGGTCCTACTCGTCCTACTCCAGGTACCCGAGGCCGCGGAGGTGCTCCTCCATCTCGTCGGCCTCGGTGTCGGAGACGACCGACTCCTCCTCGACGGCGCCGGTGAGCCCGGGGATGACGACGGCGGGCGCCTCCGCCCGCCGGACCTCGGCCTCGCTCCCCACGAGCTCGTGCAGCACCCGGCCGGTGTGCTTCACGCTCGCCGGGGCGTCGAGGGCGGCGAGGATCGT
>BEHO01000240.1 GCA_002898915.1 bacterium HR12 | reverse complement strand
GGGCGGCCTCGGCCTCCACCGCGTGGCGGAGGTCGGCCTCGGCGCGCGAGCGTGCCTCCTGGGCGGCGCGGAACGCGGCCTCGGCCTCCTGGAGCGCGAAGGAGGTCCGGGCGTGCTCGTCGGCGGCGGCCTGCACCCGGGCGTCGAGCGCCTCCAGCCGCTCCTTGGCCTCCCGGCGGCGAGCCTCCCCCTCCTCCCAGCCCCCGCGGCGGCGCTCGCGCTCCGCGAGCAGGTCCCGCAGGCGGGCCGCGGCGAGGCGCGCCGAGATCGCCTCGGCCTCGGCGGTGAGCTCCTCGTGGCGCCGGGCCATCTCCGCCTGCTGCTTCAGCGGCTTCAGCTGGCGCCGCAGCTCGGCGAGGACGTCCTGGAGCCGGAGGAGATCCTGCTCGAGCCCGGCGAGCTTCCGCTCGGCCCGTTCCTTCCGTTTGCGGTGCTTGGCGATACCGGCGGCCTCCTCGATGAAGCGCCGGCGGTCCTCGGGCCGAGCCGAGAGGACCTGCTCGAGCTCCCCTTGGGAGACGATCGTGTGGAGGGCCCGGCCGATGCCGCTCTCGGCGAGGAGCTCCTGGACGTCGAGGAGCCGGACGACCTGCCCGCCGATCCGGTACTCCGACTCGCCCGACCGGAAGATCGTGCGGCTGATCTCGATCTCCGACATCGGCACGGGGATGAGCCCGGCCGAGTTGTCGATGACGAGCTTCACCTCGGCCATGCCGAGGGGCGGCCGGGAGGGGCTCCCCGCGAAGATCACGTCCGCCATCTGCCCGCCGCGGAGCGCGCGAGGGCCCTGTTCGCCGAGCACCCAGCTGATGGCGTCGACCAGGTTCGACTTGCCGCTCCCGTTGGGCCCGACGATGACGCTGATGCCGGGGCTGAACTCGAGGACGGTCTTGTCCGCGAAGCTCTTGAAGCCTCGGATCTGGAGCGAGCGCAGGAACATGCGGCGCGATGCTAGCAGCGCGCCGAGCCCGAATCCGGGATTCGACCCACGAACTTCGCTCAGCCCCGGACGCGGAACTCGGTCTCCCCCGCAAGGGGTTCCGGGTGGACCTCCACGCGATCCACCCTCGCCAGCTCCGGCCCGCGGCGGCACCACGCGACCATCGCGTCCACGGCCTCGTCGGGCCCCTCGAACGCGGCCTCCACCCGTCCGTCGGCGAGGTTGCGCACGAACCCGCCGACGCCGAGGCGGCGCGCCTCGGCCGCGCACGTGGCGCGGAAGAAGACCCCCTGGACCCGTCCCGAGACCAGCACACGCACCCGCTTCACGGATACGGATGTTGGCACGCCCTCCCGTGCGCGACAGCGGCGCCCGAGGGGTAGCATCGGGTCATGACCAGGTACGACGAGCGCACCGGACTGATCGTCGTCGACGTGCAGAACGACTTCGCCGACCCCGGGGGGTCCCTGTACGTGCGGGGCGGCGAGGAGGTCGTGCCGGTCATCAACGGCGAGATCGAGGCCGCGCTCTCGGCCGGGGCCCTCGTCGTCTACACCCAGGACTGGCACCCCCCCTCCACGCCCCACTTCCAGAAGGACGGCGGGATCTGGCCCGTCCACTGCGTGCAGGACACGTGGGGGGCCGCCTTCCACCCCGACCTCCGCGTCGAGGGCCCGGTCGTCCGCAAGGGGGCCGACGGTCGCGACGGGTACTCGGGGTTCAGCGTGCGCGACCCGCGGAGCGGGGAGACCGAGGCCACCGAGCTCGAGCGGATCCTGCGCGAGCGGGGCGTGGAGCGGCTGGTCGTCTGCGGCCTCGCCACCGACTACTGCGTGCTCGAGACCGTGCTGGACGCCCGGCGCCTCGGGTTCCCCACGACGGTCCTCACCGCCGCCATCCGGGCCGTCGACCTCCAGCCCGGGGACGGGGACCGCGCGCTCGAGCGGATGCGCGAGGCCGGCGCCGAGCTCGCCTGAGCGTCAGTCCGGACGCCAGCGGACCCGGTGGACCCGGACCGCTCGCTCGGTCCGTCCCCGCAGCGCGGCCCGCGTGTCCTCCGCGAGCGCGCGCGTCGGGAAGACCCCGACCGTCGTCCAACGCCGACCGTCACGGTGCCGGACCTGGACGGCGAAGCAGGGCGCCGCGCGGTCCCTGGCGCGCTCCACCGCCACCAGGCCGAACCCGAACAGCGTTCGCTCGCGCAGCGTCGCCATCGTCAAGCCCCATCGTACCCCCGGGCCCCGGAGCTCGCTCGTACGTCAGCTCTGGCACTGGGGGCAGAAGTAGGAGGTGCGACCGCCGACCTTCACGCTCTCGATCGGCGTCCGGCACCGCCGGCAGGGCTGGCCCGCCCGGCCGTACACCTTGAGCTCCTGCTGGTACTCGCCCGGCTTGCCGAACAGGTCGAGGTACGCCTCGTCCTCCAGCGTCGTGCCGCGGTGCCGGATCGCCTCCTGGAGGACCTCCTGGATCGCGCGGTACAGCCGGCGCACCTCCTGGGCCGAGAGCGTGTCGGAGAGCCGGTCGTGCCGGAGCCCGGCGGCGAAGAGGACCTCGTCGGAGTAGATGTTCCCGAGCCCGCTGATGAAGCCCTGATCCATGAGGAGCGGCTTCAGCTTCGCCGCCCTCGCCGCGAGGGCGGACGCGAACTGCTGCCACGTGAACACGTGGTCCAGGGGATCGATCGCCACGTGCTGGAGCTCCTTCACCTTCCCCAGCTCGTCGGCGGTGGTCACGAACATCTCCCCCAGCGCTCGAGGATCGATGTAGCGGAGGTCCCCGCCCTGCTGGAAGTCGATGACGACGTGGGTGTGGGGCGGCAGGGCCTGGCGCTTGTTCCCGCGGAGGAAACGACCGCTCATCCCGAAGTGCACGACGAGGACGTCGCCGCCGTCGAGATGCAGGAGCAGGTACTTGCCCCGGCGCTCGGCCTTCGTGAACCGGTGCCCGACGAGCCGGTCCGTGAACTCCTTGCGCCGGGCGTGACGCCGGATGATGCGCATCGCGTTGCGCGAGGGCCGGACCTCGGCGCCCGCGATGCGGCGTCCGACGACGTCCTTCTCCAGGTCCCGTCGCATGACCTCGACCTCGGGAAGCTCCACCGATCCCCCCGCTCAACCCTCCTGCGAGCGCTCGGAGAGGCGCCGGAACGCCTCGTGCGCGGCCTGCTGCTCGGCCTCCTTCTTCGAGCGCCCCGTCCCGGTCCCCAGCGCCTCCCCCGCCAGGTAGACCGTGGCCGTGAACTCCTTCTCGTGGTCGGGCCCGCGCTCGGTGATCCGGTACTCGGGCAGCGTCCGGAGCTCCGAGGCGGCGAGCTCCTGCAGGATCGTCTTGTAGTCCCGCTCGCCCTCGCCCCGCACGTAGGCGACCATGCGCGGTCGGAACAGGCGCTCGATGAGGCGACGGGCGGTCTCGAGCCCCCGGTCCAGGTAGACGGCGCCGAGGAGGGCCTCGAGGACGTCCGCCAGGATGCTGGCCTTGTCGCGCC
>BEHO01000239.1 GCA_002898915.1 bacterium HR12 | reverse complement strand
ATCCAGGGGATCTGGGCCGTCGGCGAGGTCGTGCACCTCTGGCACCGTGGCGTCATGGAAAATCATCTCTGCGGGTGCGGCGCCCCGTTCAGCGGCTGCTCGTTCTGGACCGAGGTCGGCAAGGCCGCGTTCGGGGGTTGGGACGAGATCGACCCGGGCGCCCTCCGCGAGCTACAACGCAGCGTGGATCGGAACCGCTTCATCCCCCTGATGCTGGCGCGGGGATGGGCCCCTACCTACCGGAGGCGCCTCGTTCACTACGGGGAGCATCTCGCACGCTTGTACCGAGCGATCGCAGACGTGAGCGGCGCCAACGTCATCGTCGACTCCTCGAAGCACGCGTCGTACGCGTACCTGCTGCGGGAGGTTGGCGGGATCGACCTGCGCGTGATCCATCTCGTGCGCGACCCACGCGGGGTCGCGTACTCGTGGACGAAGGAGATCCGCAAGCCCGAGGTGACCGACCGGGTCGAGTTCATGCCCCGGTACCATCCCGGCCGCATGGCCTTCCGTTACCTCGCGTACAACGGCGCGTTCCACGTGCTCCGGGGGCTGGGCGTCCCCACCCACCTCGTGCGCTACGAGGCTTTCGTCGCACGCCCCCAGGAGCATCTGCTCGCGATCCTCCGGTTCGCCGGCTTGGAGGCCACCGTCCGTCACGTCGATGGGACGACGATCGAGTTGAGGCCGACCCACTCGGTGGCGGGCAACCCCATGCGCTTCCGTCAGGGACGGCTCGATCTTCGGATCGATGATGCGTGGCGCACCGAGATGGATCGACGCCTCGCCATGATCGTCGGGATGCTCACATGGCCGTTGCGCTGCGCCTACGGGTACCGCCAACCCGGCCGCATGGGGGGCGCGGCGCGCTCATCGTCCATCGATGACCCTCAGGGTCAGGAGCCGCGATGAGCGTTGCGGCGAGCGCCTCCCTCCGCCGCGGCTCCATATCCCGACGAGGGGACAGGAGCCTGTGGTTCAGGCTGATGTTCTTGGGCTTCCCGATCTGGTGGGCTCTCGGGATCGGCGCGTTCATCTGGCCCATCCTCGCGCTCCCCCTCACTTTCTCGCTGCTGCGGCGCTCGGCGCTCCGCATCCCACGCGGCTTCTGGCTGTGGCTGTTGTTCCTCCTCTGGGTCGTCGGGTCGGCCTCCCAGCTCGACGAGGGCATACGCGGGATGACCTGGGGCTACCGCGCGGTGAGCTACTTCGCGGCGACGATCCTATTCCTCTACCTGTACAACGAGCCTCGGGATCGTCTCTCGGATCGCCGCGTCCTCCTCACGCTCCTCGTGTTCTGGGTCTACGTCACGCTCGGAGGCCTGTTGGGGGTGATCGCTCCGCGGTTCGAGTTCGAGAGTCCCCTCGAGCACGTCCTGCCCGGTCGGCTGGCATCCAACGAGTTCGTTCACGCGCTCGTCCATCCTGCCGCAGCCCAGATCTCGACCTTCCTGGGATACGAAGCCCCGAGGCCGAAGGCGCCCTTCGAGTACACGAACGACTGGGGGTCGGCGTTCGCCCTGACGACCCCCCTCGCGATCGCCGCATTCCCGTACGTGCAGCGCGGCGGCCAGCGCCTTGCGGTACTGGCGATGCTCCTAATCTCCATCGTGCCGGTCGTTCTGTCCCTCAACCGCGGACTGTTGCTCAGCCTCGGCGCAGCGCTCCTGTACGCGCTCGTCCGCACGGCCGCCAACGGACGCCACAGGCCGGCCCTCGGCATCGGTTTCGGACTCGCCATCGTCGTGATCTTCGCGATCGCATCGCCGCTCCGGGATGTGATCGAAGCCCGCTTCCAGACCCCACACAGCAACCAGCGACGTGAGGCGCTCTACGTGGAAACGCTGAGCGGCGCTCTGCGCTCGCCGATCCTCGGCTTCGGGGCTCCGCGACCCTCGGAAGCGAACCCGAACATGCCGTCGGTGGGAACGCAGGGGCAGCTGTGGCTGGTGCTCTACTCCCAGGGGATCCCCGGGGCCCTCTTCTACGTCGGCTGGCATCTCGTCGGGTACCTCCGGACGCTGCGGCGGTCTTCCTGGACGGGCTTCTGGTGCAACGTGGTGGCCCTGATCGCGCTCCTGCAACTCCCCTACTACGGCCACATCGCGGCTCAGCTGCAGGTCATCATGGTCGCCCTGGCCCTCGGCCTCCGCTCAACCCTCGAGCGGACGCACAGCCCCTCGCCAAGGGAGGGTCTCGGTTGAAGGCCGCGCCCGCGCTCCTCGGCGGTGACCTGGCGTGGCTCGCCGAGGTGCTGTGGCCGGACCCTCGGGTCTCCGCCTCCCTCAAACCTTCCCCAGCCCCCGGAGCGCGGCGGGTCGCGCGGTACCGGATCGCACCGAGCGCGCGGCATCCTCGCCTGCTGGTCCCCGATCGAGCCGGATGTGGGGTCGCGTTCGCCGTCTTCAACGACGCCATGACTCAGGCTGCCCGCCTCCGGAAGCGGGCCGCGGGTGTCGTGTACGATCTCGGGCCGGGCCGGTGGGTCCTCAATCGCCTGGGCGTCGACGTCCCCGCAGACGTCCCCGAGGAGGACACCATCGATCTGCTGCTCGAGCGGCGCCTGGGTCGGGCGCTCGGATGGCCCGAGGTCGTGGTTTCCGTCAGCTTCGGCTCACCGCGGCCAAGCAGGAAGCCTGTGCTGCAGCTCGCGATACCTGGCCGAGGCGTGGCGGCCTTCGCGAAGGTCGCCTGGAACCCCCTCACCACCGCACTCGTGCGGAACGAGACAGCGGTCCTTCGATGGCTCGCGCAGACGCACCCTCGGTCGTTCCTCGCGCCCCGGCCGATCCACGAGGAACGGTGGAAGGGGCGAGACATCGTCGTCACCACCGCCCTCCCAGCACCGCCCCTGCGTCGGGGTGCGCTCCATGCGTGGCCCGACCCCGAGGTGGTGCTCGAGATCGCACGGCTCGGGGGGGACCTCACCCCGATGCCGCTGACCGAGACCCCGATGTGGTGGGATCTCCTCGCCAGGGCGCGAGCCCTCAACCCGACGATCCTGCACGGCATCCTCGCCGATCTCGAAGGCACGCTCGCCCGTATCGAGGTACCCGTGGGATGGTGGCACGGGGACTGGGGACCATGGAACATGACCCGGCTCGGTGATGGACGGGTCGCTCTCTGGGACTGGGAGCGGTCCCGGGATGGGGTTCCTCTCGGTGCAGACGCGGCGCACTTCGCGACCCAGGTGGGGCTCCGGCGCACCGGTGGAAGCGGGCCGGCAGCATGCCGGTACGCGCTGGATCGTCTCCTCGCCTATCTCCCTCGGCTGCGCGTGCGCCCCGAGGCGGTGCCCGGCATCCTCGCCCTGTACCTGATCGAGCTCGCCACGCGCCACGAGGAGGCCGTTGCCGCGGGCATCCTCCCCCCCCACCACGCGGGTCGCCTGGCTGCCCTCGCGGCCCTCGAGGACGTCGCCTTGACACT
>BEHO01000238.1 GCA_002898915.1 bacterium HR12 | reverse complement strand
CGATATATGAGGACGATATGTCGGGTCGAGATGCCGGCCGGTGCGGGATCCGACCGGCGGACCCGAAGAGGAGGGGGCCCCGCACGATGCTCGAGCTCGCGATCCTCGGACTGCTGAAGGGGCGGTCCATGCACGGCTACGAGCTCTCGAAGCGGCTGACCGACACCCTCGGCGGGTTCTGGCGCGTCTCGTACGGCTCGCTCTACCCGACCCTGAAGCGGCTGGAGCGCGAGGGCGCGGTCGAGCAGGTCTTCTCCGGCGAGACCGTGGGCCGGCGGAAGAACGTGTACCGGATCACGCCCGCCGGCGAGGCGATGTTCCTGCGCCTGCTGGAGGAGAGCGGGCACGATTCCAGCGCGGAGGACACCCGCTTCCGGGTCCGGCTCGCCTTCTTCCGCTACCTGGCGCCGGACGCGCGGATCCGTCTCCTGGAGCGACGCCGGGCGCACCTCGAGGAGCGCCTGTCCTCGATCCAGGCCTCCCTCGCCGCCACCCGCGAGCGGTTCGATACCTACACCCTCTCCCTCATGCAGCACGGCCGTGAGACGACCGAGCAGGACATCGCGTGGCTGAACGGTCTGCTCGCGGCCGAGCGCAAGAGCGTCTCCGAGCAGGCCGGTCGCGCCGCCAAGCGGCGCAACGGCCGCTCGCTGCGCAGAAAGGAGCACACCCCATGAGCAAGGTCCGTCTCGCGATCGTCGGCGTCGGAAACTGCGCGTCTTCCCTCGTGCAGGGCCTCGAGTTCTACCAGGACGCGCAGCCTGAGGACACCGTGCCCGGGCTCATGCACGTGGACCTCGGGGGCTACCACATCCGCGACGTGGAGATCGTGGCCGCGTTCGACGTGGACGCGAAGAAGGTCGGCCGGGACGTGGCCGAGGCCATCTTCACCGAGCCGAACAACACGATCCGGTTCGCCGACGTGCCCCCCACGGGGGTGATCGTCCAGCGGGGCCCGACCCTCGACGGCCTCGGCAAGTACTACCGAGAGGTGATCGAGGAATCGCCCGAGCCGGAGGTGGACGTGGCTCGCGCCCTGCGTGAGGCCGAGGCCGACGTGGTGGTCTGCTACCTGCCGGTCGGGTCGGAGCAGGCGGCCCGCCACTACGCGCAGGCCGCGATCGACGCCGGCTGCGCCTTCGTGAACTGCCTCCCGGTGTTCATCGCGAGCGACCGGGAGTGGGCGAAGCGCTTCGTGGACGCGGGGCTGCCGATCATCGGCGACGACATCAAGAGCCAGGTCGGCGCGACGATCACGCACCGCGTGCTCACCAAGCTCTTCGAGGACCGGGGGGTGCGGCTCAAGCGCACCTACCAGCTCAACTTCGGCGGCAACATGGACTTCATGAACATGCTGGAGCGCGAGCGTCTGGCCTCGAAGAAGATCTCGAAGACGCGGTCGGTCCAGAGCCAGCTGCGGAAGGAGCTCGATCCCCACGACATCCACATCGGCCCCTCCGACCACGTGCCGTGGCTCGACGACCGCAAGTGGGCGCTCATCCGGCTGGAGGGGGAGGCCTTCGGCGGCGTGCCCCTCACGATCGAGCTGAAGCTCGAGGTCTGGGATAGCCCGAACTCCGCCGGCATCGTGATCGACGCGATCCGGTGCGCCAAGCTCGCGCTGGACCGGGGGCAGGCCGGGCCGCTGATCGGGCCGAGCGCGTACTTCATGAAGTCGCCGCCGGTCCAGTTCAGCGACGAGGCCGCCCGCGAGATGGTGGAGGAGTTCATCCTCGGCAACGGGGAGAGCCAGGCCGTGGACTGGACCTCGTTCTTCGACGTCCAGCGCGCGTAGCGGACGCCGGCGGAACCGCGGGAAACCCGAAGGCACTGCGCGGGACCCGAGGCTCGAGGCTTGTGGCCCAACGCCCATGGCGTTGGGCCACAGGATGAGAGAGACTCCCTCGGTGCCACCCGCGCACCGTCCGCCGCTCGAGGTCCTCTGGCGCGCCGTCTTCGAGGAGAGCACCGAGGCCATCGTGATCTCGCGTGCCGAGGACGGTACGATCCTCGACGCGAACGAGGCCTGGTGCCGCATGACGGGCTTCGCCCGCGAGGAGCTCCTCGGGCGGAGCGCCGTCGAGCTCGGGATGTGGCCGGACCCGGACGAACGTCGGGCGCTGCTCGAGGCGGCCCGCGCCGCCCACGGTCCCGGGACCGTCCTGGTTCGGGCGGCCCGCCGGGACGGATCGATCCGCTACGGCGAGGTCCACGCTCGCGCGGTCGAGGTGGCGGGCGAGGAGATCCTCGTCGCGAGCGTCCGCGACGTCACCGACCGCTTCGAGGCCGAGGAGGAGCGCCGCCGCCTCCTGTCCGAGCTCCTGGCCGAGCGCGAGGAGGAGCGGCAACGGATCGCCCTCGACCTGCACGACGACGTTCTCCAGTCGCTCACGGCCGCCCTCCTCCAGCTCCAGCTCCTCGCCGAGGAGGACGGGACCGAGGGCGGGCGGGGGCGGATCGAGCGGATCGAGCGAGCCCTCCGCGAGACCCTGGGTCGCCTGCGCGACTTCACCTTCCAGCTCCATCCCCCCTCCCTCGACCGGGTCGGGCTCGCGCAGGCCGTGGCCGACCTGGGGGACCACCTCACGGCGGGTCGCGACGTCCGGGTGACCGTCGAGGACCGGACCGCGCGCCGGCTCCCCCCGAGGACGGGCATCGTCGCCTACCGCATCGTCCAGGAGGCGCTGACCAACGTCCTCCAGCACGCGGAGGCCCGGAGCGCCGTGATCCGGCTCGAGACCGTCGGCGACGAGCTGCACGTCCTCGTGCGCGACGACGGGCGGGGCTTCGACCCCGAGGCCGTCGGCGAGGGACCCGGGATCCGAACGATGCGGCAGCGGGTCGAGCTCGAGCGCGGCTCCCTGCGCATCCGGAGCGCCGCCGGCCGCGGCACGGAGGTCGAGGTCCGGCTCCCCCTCGCGCCGACGGCCGAGGGATGACCGCCCCCTCGGACCGGTAGGCTCGGGTCCGTGCGACCGACGGTGGAGCGCGCCCGCGAGGCACTGACGGGTCCGGACTTCCGCCGCCTGTTCGGGATCCGGCTCCTCTCCCAGTCGGCCGACGGGCTGTTCCAGGCGGCCCTCGTGGCCTCGGTCGTCTTCGATCCCGAGGGGCAGAGCACGATCGCCGGGTTCGCCATCGCGACGGCCCTCGTCACGCTCCCGTTCTCCATCCTCGGCCCCTTCACCGGGGTGTTCATCGACCGATGGTCGCGCCGCCGGATCCTCGTCGTCGCCCCCGTGCTGCGCGCGGCCCCGGCCCTCGTCGTCCTGCTCGACCCCTCCCGACACGCGCTCGCCTTCTACCTCGGCGTGATCTGGGTCCTGTCGGTGAACCGCTTCTACCTGGCCACGGCCGTCGCCGTCGTGCCCCGGCTCGTGCCCACCGAGGACCTGCTCGTGGCCAACTCCCTCTCGATCGTGGGCGGCACCGTAGCCC
>BEHO01000237.1 GCA_002898915.1 bacterium HR12 | reverse complement strand
CGCGCCCGGGACCGGCGTGATCGCGGGGGGGCCGGTCCGGGCCCTGGTCGAGGCCGCCGGGATCAAAGACATCCTCTCCAAGTCCCTGGGCTCGGACAACCCGATCAACATCGTGAAGGCCGCCGTGGCCGGCCTCCCGGCGCTCAAGCGCCCCGAGGACGTGGCCCGGGCCCGCGGCCGCGACGTCCACCAGGTCGCGCCGAAGCCGATGCTGGAGGCGGTGGCCCAGGCCGACGAGCGGATCCGGGCCCGGCGGGCGGAGGTGCTCCAGGAGGTGTACGGTGGCGAAGCTTAGGGTCACCCAGCGCCGGAGCGCGATCGACCGTCCCCGGGACCAGAAGGACACGGTGCGCCGGCTCGGGCTCCACCGCATCAACGACACCGTCATCAAGGAGGACCGCCCCGAGATCCGCGGCATGATCGCCAAGGTCCGGCACCAGGTCCGCGTCGAGGAGGTCGAGGAGGCGTGAAGCTCCACCACCTGAAGCCGGCCCCCGGGGCGCGGCGTGACCGCAAGCGCGTCGGCCGGGGCCGCGCGGGCGTGCGGGGCAAGACCGCCGGCCGCGGGACGAAGGGCTACCTCGCCCGGCACAACCCGAAGCTCGGCTTCGAGGGCGGCCAGATGCCGCTCTCGCGGCGGGTGCCGAAGCTGAAGGGCTTCAAGAACCCCAGCCGGGTCGAGTACGCGGTGGTGAACGTCGAGACCCTGGGCAAGGTCTTCCCCGAGGGGGGCGAGGTCGACCCGCAGGCCCTCCTCGCGCACGGCCTGGTCCGCAAGGGCCGGCCGGTCAAGATCCTCGGCCGCGGCGAGCTCGGGGTGGCCCTCACGGTCCGCGCCCACGCGTTCTCCGAGACGGCCAGGCGCAAGATCGAGGAAGCCGGGGGGCGGGCGGAGCTCCTCGCGGGGTAGGATAGGGGCCCGTGCTCAGAGCCTTCGTCAACGCGTTCAAGGTCCCCGATCTCCGCAAGAAGATCCTCTTCACGCTCGGCATCATCGCCCTCTACCGGTTCGGCTCGCACGTGCCGGTCCCGGTGGTGGACATCGGGGTCCTCAAGCGGGAGATGGAGCGGCAGGGGGCGACCGGCTTCCTGGCCTTCATCGACCTGTTCTCGGGGGGCGCGCTCACCCGGATGGCGGTGTTCGGGCTCGGGATCATGCCCTACATCACGAGCTCGATCATCATGCAGCTGCTCACGGTGGTGATCCCCAAGCTCGAGCGGTGGCAGAAGCAGGGCGAGCAGGGGATCAAGAAGATCAACCAGTGGACGCGCTACGTGACCGTGGTGCTCGCCCTCCTGCAGTCCACCGGGCTGGTGTTCCTGTTCCACTCGCCGACCGCGCAGCAGGGCCTCGGCGTCGACATCTTCCCGCCCGGCACGTTCACGCCGCCCAACGTGGCGCTGATCGTGCTCATCATGACCGCCGGGACCGCCACGATCATGTGGATGGGCGAGCTCATCACCCAGCGCGGGATCGGCAACGGGATGTCGCTGCTCATCTTCACCAGCGTGATCTCGCGGTTGCCGCAGGAGGGCCGGGCCATCCTCGTCTCGGGCGGGGGGGTACGCTTCACCCTCGTCCTGCTCATGGGGCTCGCGCTCATCGTCGGCGTGATCTTCCTCGAGCAGGGCCAGCGGCGGATCCCCGTCCAGTACGCGAAGCGGATCGTCGGGCGCCGGATGACGACGGGGGGCAGCACGTACATCCCGCTCAAGGTGAACCAGGCCGGCGTCATCCCCATCATCTTCGCCAGCTCGCTGCTGTACTTCCCCACCCTCGTCGCGAGCATCTACCACGCCGCGTGGTTCCAGAGCTTCGTGAACAACTACGTGAACAACCAGCGGTCCCTGGTCTACATGACGATCTACGGGCTGCTCGTCGTGTTCTTCGCCTACTTCTACACGGCGATCGCGTTCAACCCGGTGGACACGGCCGACAACCTGCGGAAGTACGGCGGGTTCATCCCCGGCATCCGGCCGGGGCCGCCCACGGCCGAGTACCTGTCCTACGTCCTCACCCGCATCACGCTGCCCGGCTCGATCTACCTGGCGGCGATCGCCCTGCTGCCGTCCATCGTGTTCGCGTTCTGGGTGATCCAGCAGTTCCCGTTCGGCGGGACCTCGCTGCTCATCACGGTCGGCGTCGCCCTGGAGACGATGAAGCAGCTCGAGTCCCAGCTGCTCATGCGGCACTACGAGGGCTTCCTGAAGTAGGTCGCCATGCGGATCGTGCTGCTCGGGCCGCCGGGAGCTGGGAAGGGGACCCAGGCCAAGCGTCTCGCCGAGCGGTACGGGCTGCCGGTGATCGGCACGGGCGACATCTTCCGCGACCACGTCGCCCGGGGGACGCCGCTCGGCCTCCGGGCCAAGGAGTACATGGACCGGGGCGATTACGTGCCGGACGAGATCGCCGTCTCCATGGTGCTCGGTCGCCTGAAGGAGCCGGACTGCCGCGTGGGGTTCATCCTCGACGGGTTCCCCCGCACCGTGCCCCAGGCCCAGGCGCTCGAGCGCGAGCTCACCGAGGCCGGGACCCCGCTCGACGCCGTCCTGAACTTCAAGGTGAGCGACGAGATGGTCGTCAAGCGCCTCACGAACCGGCTCGTCTGCTCCTCGTGCGGCCGGCCGTACAACCTGGCGTTCAAGCCGCCGCGCGTGGAAGGGGTCTGCGACGTCTGCGGGGGGCGCCTCGCGCTCCGGTCCGACGACGACGAGGCGACGATCCTGCGACGCCTCGAGGTCTACCGGCGCGAGACCGAGCCCCTCGTCCTGTACTTCTGGGAGCGCGGGCTGCTCCGGGACATCGACGGCGAGGCGCCCGAGCAGGTGGTGTTCGATCGGACGGTGGAGGCCCTCTCGGACCTCCTGGACCTGGACGGGTGATCGTCTACAAGTCCCCCGCCGAGATCGACAAGATGCGCCGCGCGGGGCGGATCGTGGCCGGGACCATCCAGGCGGTGCTCCGGGCCGTCGCGCCCGGGCGGACCACGAAGGACCTGGACCGGGTGGCCGAGGCCTACATCCGCGAGCAGGGGGCGACGCCCTCCTTCCTCGGGTACGGCAACCCGCCCTTCCCCGCCTCCATCTGCACCTCGCTGAACGACGAGATCGTCCACGGGATCCCCTCGACCAAGCGCGTCCTGCGGGAGGGGGACCTCCTCTCCCTCGACTTCGGGGCGATCTGGGAGGGCTACCACGCCGACGCGGCGGTCACGGTCTTCGTGGGCGACCCGCCCTCGGATGAGGCCGAGAAGCTGGTCCGCGTCACGCGGGAGGCCCTGGAGGCCGGGATCGCCCAGATCCGGCCGGGGGGGCGCCTCTCGGACATCTCCCACGCCATCGAGCAGACGGCCCTCGGGGCCGGGTTCCAGGTCGTCCGGGAGTACGTGGGGCACGGGATCGGCCGCCGGCTCCACGAGGACCCCCAGATCCCGAACTACGGGCCGCCGGGCCGGGGGCCCGAGCTCCGCCCCGGCCTGG
>BEHO01000236.1 GCA_002898915.1 bacterium HR12 | reverse complement strand
CACGCCTCACCGCCGTCACCTCCTCACGCGCTCACCCCGAGCCGCCGCCTCGCCGACTCGGTCTCGATCTCACGGAGCCGCTCCAGCAGCTCCCCCTCCTTGCTCGACAGGCCCCCCGGCACCCCCACGTTCACGGTGACGTACAGGTCGCCCTGCCCCCCGCGACGGGGGACGCCCTTGCCCCGGAGCCGGAACGTCTTGCCCGAGGGCGTGCCGGGGGGCACCCGCATCGTCACCGGCCCGTCCAGCGTCGGCACCTGGATGTCGGCGCCGAGGGCCGCCTCGGTGTACGTGATCGGCACCTCCACCTCGAGGTCGGCCCCCCGCCGGCGGAAGAAGGGGTGCGGCCGCACGTGCACGCGGACGTACAGGTCGCCGGGCTCCGACCCCGGAGGACCGGGCTCCCCGTGGCCGCGGAGACGGATCCTCGCGCCGTCCTGCACGCCGGCGGGGATCCGGACCTGGAACGTCCGCGTGCGTCGCTCGGACCCGGTGCCCCGGCAGGCCGGGCAGACCCGGTCCACCACGCGGCCGGTGCCGTGGCACCGGGGGCAGGTCTGCTCGATCTGGAACAGGCCCTGGTTCACGGCGATCTCACCGGCGCCCCGGCACTGGGGGCACACCACGGGGGTCGAGCCCGGGGCGGCCCCGCTCCCCCCGCAGGTCGAGCAGGGGGCGGGACCCTGGATACGGACCGGCACGGTGGTCCCGCGCACCGCGTCCTCGAAGGCGATCGTCACCTCGGTCTCGAGGTCGGCCCCGCGACGCGGGCGGGGCCGACCTCGACGGCCGAACAGCCCGCCGAGCAGGTCGCCGAGGTCCCCGAGGTCCCCGAAGCCGAGGTCCTCGAAGCGGACCCGCGCCCCGGGGCCCCCCGTCCAACCGGGCCCGGGCCCCGCGCGGAACCCCGAGGCGACCATCTCGCGGACCTGGTCGTACTGCTTGCGCTTGTGCTCGTCGCCGACGACGTCGTAGGCGGCCGAGATCTCCTTGAAGCGCTCCTCGGCCTCCTTGTTCCCCGGGTTCGCGTCCGGGTGGTACCGCTGCGCGAGCTTCCGATAGGCGCGCTTGATCTCCTCCTGGGTGGCGTTCTTCGGCACCCCGAGGATCTGGTAGTAGTCCTTCTCGAACCACTCGCGCTTGACGTCGCCGTTCACGGCCCCTCCCTCAGGACCGCTCGACGCGCACGCCCGCGGGTCGGATCACCGTGCCCTTCAGCCGGTAGCCGGGGCGGAACACCTCGGCCACGCGAGGTTCGCCCTCGCCCTCGCCGGTCTGCATGAGCGCCTCGTGCTCGGTGGGGTCGAAGGGCTTGCCGAGCGCCTCGATGCGCTCGAGGCCCTCCGCCCGGAGGGCGTCCACGAGCTTCGCGTAGACCATCTCCACGCCCTTGCGGAACCGCTCCGGGTCGGGCGAGTCCTCCGCCGCGAGCGCGAGCTCGAAGTCGTCGAGCACCTCGAGGAGACGCAGCACGAGCGGCTGGGCCGCCATCTCGACGGCGCGCGTCTGCTCCTTCAGCACCCGCTTGCGGTAGTTCTCGAACTCCGCCTGGAGGCGCTGGAGGTGATCGCGGTACTCCTCCGCCTGCTTGCGCGCCGCCGCGAGCTCCTCCTCGAGGTCGGCCCGTGTCTCCGGCGGCAGCTCCGGATGGGCCTCCTCGGAGGGGGCCTGCGCCCCCTCCGAGGAGACATCCTTCACGCGACGTCGATCCACGACCCGCACCTTGGGGCGCTCCTCGTCCCTGCGCTCCTCGTGTCCGCTCATCGCGACGCCTTGACCTTGATCTTCTTCGGCTTGGCCTTCGCGGTCTTGGCCACCTCGACCGTGAGCACGCCCTTGTCGAAGCGGGCCTCGACCTTGTTGGTGTCCACCGTCGGCGGCAGCGTGATGGCCCGGCTGAAGGCGCCGTAACGACGCTCGATCCGGTGGTAGTCCTCCTCCCGCACCTCCGAGGAGAACTCCCGCTTGCCGCTGATCGTCAGGGTCCCGTCCTCCACCGAGACCTCGACGTCCTCGGGATCGATCCCCGGGAGCTCGACGGTGGCCACGAGCTTGTCGTCGGTCTCGTAGACGTCCATGGCGGGCATCCACGTGCCGGCGGCGGTGGGCCGCAGCGGCTCGAGCCCCCCGAAGGTCCGGGCGAAGAGCCGGTTCAGCTCGTCGTGGATCGTGACCAGGTCACGGAACGGGTCCCAGCGAACGATGTCCCTCACCGCTGCTCACCTCCTTCGTCGACGATCTCGCCCTCCACGACCTCGCCCTCGCCCGGGGACGAGGTCGCGCCTCCGCCGCCCGCGGCCGCTGCCTGCTGGGCGGCCTGGGACTGGACCTGCTGGTACATGGCCTGCCCGACGGCCTGGAACTTCCGCATGAGGGCGTCGGTGCCGGCCTTGATCTTCTCGACGTCGTCGCCCTTCAGGAGCTCCTTCAGCTCGTCGGAGAGCTTCTTCAGCTCCTCGCGGTCGGCCGGCGGCACCTTGTCGCCCCACTCCTGGAGCGAGCGGTCGACCTGGTAGGTCAGCTGATCCGCGGCGTTGCGCGCCTCGGCCGCCTCGCGCCGGCGACGGTCCTCCGCCGCGAAGCGCTCGGCGTCCTTGATCATCCGCTCGATCTCCTCCTTGGAGAGCGCCGTGCCGCCGGTGATCGTCATCTGCTGCTCCTTGCCGGTGGCGAGGTCCTTCGCCGACACGTTCACGATGCCGTTCGCGTCGATGTCGAAGGTGACCTCGATCTGCGGCACCCCTCGCGGCGCCGGCGGGATCCCCATGAGGTGGAACTTGCCGAGCGAGCGCACGCCGGGCGAGTACACCGTCTCCGCCTCGCCCTGCACGACGTGGATCTCGACCGTCGTCTGGTTGTCCTCCGCGGTCGTGAAGATCTCCGACTTGCGGGTGGGGATCGTCGTGTTGCGCTCGATCAGCTTCGTGAAGATCCCGCCCTTGGTCTCGACGCCGAGGGACAGCGGCGTGACGTCGAGCAGGAGTATGTCCTTCACGTCGCCCTTGAGCACGCCCGCCTGGATGCAGGCGCCGACCGCCACGACCTCGTCGGGGTTCACGCCCTTGTGGGGCTCCTTGCCGCCGGTCAGCCGGCGGACGAGGTCCTGGATCATCGGCATGCGCGTGGCGCCCCCCACCAGGATCACGTGGTCGATCTGGGAGACGTCCTTGCCCCAGTCCTTCACGGCCTGCTCGAAGGGGCCGACGCAGCGCTCCACGAGATCCTCGGTCATCCGCTCGAACTCGGCGCGGGTGAGCTTCATCTCCAGGTGGAGCGGGCCCTCCGGGGTCGCCGTGATGAACGGCAGGTTGATCTGGGTCTCCGTCATCTGGGAGAGCTCGATCTTGGCCTTCTCGGCGGCCTCCTTCAGGCGCTGGAGGGCCATGCGGTCCTTGGAGAGGTCGATCCCGTGGGCGTCCTTGAATGACTTCACCATCCAGTCGATGATCCGCTGGTCCCAGTCGTCGCCGCCGAGGTGGGT
>BEHO01000235.1 GCA_002898915.1 bacterium HR12 | reverse complement strand
CGTCGGCGAAGGTCTGGAGCGTGAGGACCGGGCCGAAGACCTCCTCGCGGAGGATCTCCGCCTCGGGCGGCACGTCCACGAACAGGGTGGGGCGGTAGTAGAGGCCGCCGAGCTCCTCGTTGGGTCCTCCCCCCAGGATCGCGCGGGCGCCGGCCTCCTTCGCGCGCCGTACGAACACGTCCACGCGCTCCAGGTGCTCCCGGCTGATGAGCGGCCCGATGTCGGTCTCCTCCTCCCGCGGGTCCCCCTGCCGCAATCCCCGTGCGAGCTCGAGGAACCGCTCGAGGAACGCCTCGGCCACCGTGGTCTCGACCAGGAGACGGGTCCCGGCCAGGCACACCTGCCCTGCGTTGTCGTACTGGTTCACCGCCTGGCGGACCGCCGCCTCGAGGTCCGCGTCGGCGAAGACGAGGAGGGGCGACTTGCCCCCGAGCTCGAGCGAGACCGGGGTGAGGTTGGCGCCGGCGGCCGCCGCGACGAGCCGCCCCGTGGCGACCGACCCGGTGAACGAGATCCGGTCCACGCCGGGATGGGCGACGAGGGCCGCGCCGGCCTCCTCGCCGATCCCCTGGACCACGTTGAAGGCGCCGTCCGGCAGCCCCGCCTCCCGCGCGATGTCGGCGAAGAGCGAGGCCGTGAGGGGCGCCCACTCCGGCGGCTTCAGCACCACCGTGTTGCCGGCCGCCAGGGCCGGCGCGAACCGCCAGGAGGCCAGCATGAGGGGCGCGTTCCACGGCGTGATGACCGCCGCCACGCCCGCCGGGTCCCAGGCGATGCGCTCACGGTGCCCCTCGTGGACCCGCTCCTCCCCCAGCCGCAGCAGCTCGTCCGCGAAGAACCGCAGGTTCCGCGCCACCCGCGGGATGACCGAGCGCCGCATCGACCGCAGGAGCGACCCGTTGTCGCGGGTCTCCACGGCCGCCAGGCGCTCCACGTTCGCCTCGACCCCATCGGCCATCCGGTGGAGGATCTCCGCGCGCCGCTTCGGCTCCGTCCGGCCCCAGACCGCGAAGGCCTCGCGCGCGGCCCGGACGGCGGCGTCGACCTCGGCCGGGCCGCCCCGGGCCACCTCCGCGATCACCCGCTCGTCGATGGGCGACACGTCCTCGAAGGACGTGGTCGATCCCACACGCTCCCCCGCGATCCAGTGCTCGGTGGGGACGGGGATGCCCTCGACGATGGCGTCCGTCACCGCTCTCCTCCGGCTTCCGCCCGGTGTCGGTCGTTCGGGCCCGAACGGTAGGCAGGATGGGGCGCCGTGTCAAGTGGCGCGACCCTTCCGAAGGCGGCCGCGGCGTGGTTGGATACGCGCCGTGGACCTGCTCTCGCCGGGCTTGGAGCCTCCGCCCATCACGCGGTTCGACATCGAGGAGGCGGCCGAGCGCATCGCGGAGCACGTGCGCCGGACGCCGGTGCTCTCGCTCGAGCGAGGCGCCTTCGGCGTGCCGGGGCGCATCTCCCTCAAGCTCGAGCTGCTCCAGCACACGGGCTCGTTCAAGGCGCGGGGGGCCTTCAGCCGGATGCTCTCCGCCGAGCTCGACGACAGCGGGGTCCTGGCCCCCTCGAGCGGGAACTTCGGGCTGGCCATGGCGCACGCGGCGCGGGTTCTCGGCCACCGGGCGGAGATCTTCGTGCCGTCCACCGCGAGCCCGGTGAAGATCGAGGCGATCCGCACCACGGGGGCCGAGGTGCACGTCGTCCCCGGCTACTACGCCGACGCCTACGCGGCCTGCGAGGAACGCGCCTTCGACACGGGCGCGGTCTTCCTGCACCCCTACGACCAGCCGGCGGTCGTGGCCGGACAGGGGACGATCGCGATGGAGCTCGTCGAGCAGCTCCAGGGGATCGACACGGTCCTCGTGCCCGTCGGCGGCGGCGGCCTGATCGGGGGCATCGCGGCCTGGTTCGCCGGCGAGGCGCGCGTGATCGGGGTCGAACCGGAGACCTGCCCGACCCTGCATGCGGCGCTCGCGGCCGGGGAGCCGGTGGACGTCGAGGTGGGCGGGATCGCCGCGGACTCCCTGGGCGCGCGCCGAGCCGGCGAGATCGGCTTCGCCATCGCCCAGCGCTTCGTGGACCGCGTCGCCCTGGTCTCCGAGGAGGCCATCGCCTGGGCGCAGCGGCGGCTGTGGGAGGAGTGCCGCGTCCTGGCCGAGCCCGGGGGCGCCGCGCCCCTCGCGGCGCTCCTCGGCGGGGGCTACACGCCGCGCCCCGACGAGCACGTGGTCTGCATCATCTCCGGCGGGAACACCGACCCGGCGCAGGTGGCCTGAGGACGCCGACGAGCCCGAAGGCCCGCTCGGCGACGTCACCGCGCCCGGAGGCAGCGATGCCGACGGACGAGCGCGGGGCCGGCAGGGCCCGACCTGCGAGCCCCGCGCGCGCGGCCTCCCCGACGACCGCGGATCCAGAGCCCCCCGAGCGTCCCGCCCCCAGGGTCCCCAGCGGCGGGCGGGGGATGACCACGGTGGTCCGCTCGCTCTGCGCCTTCATCACGCATCGCCGAGATCCCTCCCGAGCTCGGTCGCGGCCCTGGCGACGAAGGCCGCGTGGATCCGCTGGGACTCCAGGATCTGCCGCAGCTGGAGCGCGGACTGGGGGATGTCGTGCTCGGCGAAGAAGGCCTGGACGTCCTCCACGACGGCGGGGTCCGTCAGACCGCGCAGCCCGTACGCCAGGTAGATGGCCGCCGACGGCGCCACCCGCCCCATGATCTCCTCCCAGCGCTCGCGGACCAGGGCCCAGGCCTCGGGGCCGCGGTCGCGGTTGGCGAGACCGCGCGCGAGGTAGTGCGGGAGATCCTGGGGCCGGACCTCGTCGGTGAGGGCGATCTCGAGCGCCGACGCGAACGCCTCGGGTTCCCGGAACTCCGGCAGCGCGAAGAGGTACCGCAGGTGCTCCTGGGGCGTGCGCGCCTCGCGGGCCGCGCGGCGGAAGACCTCCCACTCGGCCGGTCCACCGTGCACGGCCAGGACCTGCACGGCGGCCGCCGCCAGCGCGGCGTCCACCCCGTCGCCAGCCCGGGCCGCGGCCTCGATCTCCCGCGCCCGCTCGATCGCCTCGGGGTCCGCGCCGAGCGTCCCGAGCGCGCCGAACAGCGCGCCGCGGAGCGCACGGCGGACGTCGCCCTCGCCCTCCCCGGGCTCCCACCCAAGCCGATCGAGCGCGGGGCGCACGAGGTCGCGCACGAAGGCGCGGAACCGTTCCCGCGCCTCACCCTGCAGCGCCCGCTCGCACCATCCGAGGCCGAGGAGCAGCGCCTGCCACACCGGCAGATCGGTCTCGTCCCCGAACGCCCGCGCGAGCCCCAGGAAGGCGGCCGCGTTCTCGGCGCCGGCCACCGTCGCGGCCCACGCGTCGTCCACGAGCTGGTACCGCTCGATCGGCGCGAGCTCGCCGAGACGCTCGGTGAGCCGTCGCCGCAGCTCCGCGTCGTACCGGACCCGGACGAACGCGTGCCCCCCGGCGTTCACGACGACCGGCGCCC
>BEHO01000234.1 GCA_002898915.1 bacterium HR12 | reverse complement strand
ACCCGAACCCCACGCGGAAGGCCCGCTCGGGCACCCCGAACATGTCCGCCGGCACGACGAGCACGCTCTGCTCCACGCGCAGCCGGTCGGCGAGGTCCCGCGCCTCGATCGGCAGGTCGTAGCCGAGGTAGGCGATGGCCCCGGCGACCGGGGGGAGGAACGACAGGCTGCCCTGCTCGGCGGCCCACCCGGCGAGGACCGGCAGGTTGGCCCGGACGATCGCTCGGGTCCTCGCGAGCACGCGCTCACGCACCTCGGGGCGGAGGGCGACGCCGGTGATCCGGTCGGAGATCGCGCTCGGGGTGAGGGTGGTGTAGTCGTGCCGGATCCAGATCTCGCGGATGAGCTCGGGGGGCGCGACGATCCACCCCGAGCGTAGCCCCGGCATCCCGAAGGCCTTCGAGAGCCCGCTCGTGATGACCACCCGCTCGGCGCGCCCGTAGAAGGTCGGGGTCACCGGCTCGCCCTCGAGCTCGGCCCCGCGGTAGATCTCGTCGGCCAGGATCCAGGCTCAGACGCGGTCGGCGACCTCGACGACCGCCTCCATCTCCGCCTCGGTGAGGACGGCGCCGGTCGGGTTGTTCGGGTTGCAGACCATGACGACCTTCGTGCGCTCGGTCACGGCACGCTCCAGGCTCTCGAGGTCGAGCGCCCAGCGGTCGCCGTCGCGCCGCAGCCCGAAGGTGTCGGTGGCCTCGCCGAAGTGACGGCCGAGCCCCCACCCCTGGAGGTAGTTGGGGACCATGAAGGCCAGGCGGTCCCCCGGCCCCAGCAGCGTCCACAGGACGAGCAGGTTGGCCTCGGAGCCGCCGTTGCAGAGCGTCACGTGCTCGGCGGTCGCCCCCGGGTACCAGGTGGCGACGGCGGCTCGGGTCTCCTCGGCGCCCTCCGAGAGGGGGTAGCCGAGGGGCGCCTCGAGGAGCGCCTGGGCGTCGGGACCGAGGAGCTCGCGGAGGCTCATCGGGACCACGCCGGACTCCGACAGGTCGTACTCCACGCGGTGCCAGTACAGGGACTGCATCCGCTCCATCTCGAACAGGTCGATCTCGGCCATCGGGACCTCCTGGACTCTCCCGGCCGACCCTAGCACCGGGTAGGCTCGCGCGGGATGCGGTTCAGGATCCTGGGGCGGGAGGACGTCGCGCGGGCGCTCGACATGCCCTCCTGCGTGGACGCGGTGGAGCGCGCCTTCGCCGCGTACGCGTCCGGCGCGGCGGAGCTCCCCGGCGTGATCCACCTCGACGTGCCGGAGTCCGCCGGCGAGATCCACGTGAAGGCCGGGCACCTCCACGGCGCCCCGCGCTACGCGGTCAAGGTGGCGAGCGGCTTCTACGGGCTGGACCCGCCCGCGATCGACGGGCTCGTCCTCGTCTTCGACGCTCGGGACGGCTCGCTCGCGGCGCTCCTCGCCGACCGCGGGCTCGTCACGGACGTGCGGACCGGCGCCGCCGGCGGGGTCGCCGCGCGGCACCTCGCGCCGGAGCGGGTGGAGGCGGTCGCGGTGATCGGGACCGGCGCGCAGGCTCGTTACCAGCTCGACGGGCTCGCCGCCGTGCGGCCGGGGTTCTCCCTCGTGCGGGTGTGGGGGCGCGACCCGGCGCGCGCCGCCCGGTGCGTGGAGGACCTCCGCGGGCGGCCGGGGCTCCCACCGGGGTGCCGGTACGAGGTCGCCCCGAGCGTCCGCGACGCCGTCGAGGGCGCCGAGGTCGTCGTGACGTGCACGGCGAGCCGCGAGCCCCTCGTGCGGGCGGAGTGGGTCCGCCCCGGCGCCCTCGTCACCGCCGTGGGGGCCGACGCGCCCGACAAGCGGGAGCTCGCCGGGGAGCTCCTCGGCCGCGCGGACCTGCTCGTCGTCGACAGCCGCGACCAGTGCGCGCGCCTCGGGGAGCTCCACCACGCCCTCGAGGCCGGGATCGTGGCCTCGGCCGCCGACGCGGTCGAGCTCGGCGAGATCTGCGCCGGCCGACACCCCGGCCGGACCTCGCCGGACCAGACGATCGTGTGCGACCTCACGGGGGTCGGGGTGCAGGACGTGGCCGCGGCGAACCTCGTGCTGGAGCGGGCGGGCGACGCGGGTCGGGTCGTCGAGCTCTAGGAGCCTAGGGCGGCGGGGCCTCCCGTCGCTCGGCTTCCCGCCGGGCGTGGGCCAGGCGCGCGAGGACCTCGTCGTGGAGGACGCCGTTCGTGGAGAGCACGGAGGCGCCGTGGGCGAGGGGCTCTCCCTCGAAGGTCGTGACCCGTCCGCCGGCCTCCTCCACGATGACCCAGAGCGCCGCCCAGTCCCAGGAGGAGAGCTCCGGTTCCAGCATGACGTCGGCGGAGCCGCGCGCGACGAGCATGTGGGCCCAGGCGTCGCCGAACCCGCGCTCGCGCCGGGCCCCGCGGATCAGCTCGAGGAAGGCCTCGGCGTAGGGGGTGGCCAGGAGATCCCGCGCCTCCCCGTAGAGCACGAAGGCCCGGTCGAGGCGGTCGGCCCGGGACACGTGGATGGGCTGGCCGTTCAGGGTGGCGCCCCCGCCGCGCACCGCCGCGTACCGCTCTCCGAGGGCGGGCGCCTCGACCACCCCGAGGACGGGGACGTCGTCCACGGCGAGCGCGATGAGCGTGGTCCAGATCTGGACCCCGTCGGCGAAGTTCCGGGTCCCGTCGATGGGGTCGACGATCCAGCGGCGGGTCGAGCGGCCCTCGAGCCCGCCCTCCTCGCCCAGGACGGCGTCCTCCGGATACCGGGCCCGGATCTCCCGCCGCAGCATGGCCTCGATGGCGAGATCGGCCTCGGTCACGGGCGAGCGGTCCACCTTCTCCCGCACGTCGAAGGAGCCCCGGAAGTAGGAGAGCCCGATCCGGCCCGCCTCCTCGGCGAGCTCCAGGGCGAAGGCCAGCTCCTCCTCGTACATCCGTCCCGCAGCCTACCGGACCACCGTCCCCGATCCCGGGTACGCTTGGAGCACGATGCAGACGACCCTGGAATCCACCGACAAGCACACCGTGAAGCTCACCGTGGAGGTCGAGCCGGAGCGGTTCGGCCGGGACCTGGAGCGCGCCTACCGGAAGGTGGCCGAGCAGGTGCGCATCCCGGGCTTCCGGAAGGGCAAGGCCCCGCGCCCGATCATCGACGCGCAGGTGGGGCGGGACACCGTCCTCGCGGAGTTCCTGGAGGACGCGGTGCCTGTGTACTACCGGGAGGCGCTCCGCGAGCACGAGCTCGCTCCCATCTCGCAGCCGCACATCGATCTCCAGCAGCTCGAGGAGGGCAAGCCGTTCGTCTTCAGCGCCACCGTGGAGGTTCGCCCCCTGCTGCGGCTCACGGAGGCCGACTACAAGGGGATCCGGGTCACGCGCCCCTCGACACGGGTGACCGAGGAGGAGGTCGACCGGCTCCTCGACGCGCTCCGCGAGCGCTTCGCCGAGCTCGAGCCGGTCCAGCGGCCGGCCATGAAGGGTGACTACGTCCTCATCGACCTCCGGGCGACCGTCCACGGGCAGGA
>BEHO01000233.1 GCA_002898915.1 bacterium HR12 | reverse complement strand
CCAGCGCGGGGTAGCTGAAGCCGTCGAACTGCATCTCCGCGACGGGGCGCCAGCCGGCCATGGCGAGCCCCACGCACATGCCGGCGATGCCGGACTCGGAGATCGGCGTGTCGAACACCCGCTCGCGTCCGAAGGCCGCCTGGAGCCCCTGGGTGACGCGGAAGACGCCCCCCAGCTCGCCGACGTCCTCGCCGAAGACGAGCACCCGCGGGTCCTCGGCCAGGGCGTCCCGGAGGGCGGCGTTCAGCGCCTCGACCATCGTGACCTCAGGCACCGCCGAGCGCCTCCTCCCGCTGCCGGAGCAGCGTCGCCGGGGGGTCGGCGAAGACGTGGTCGAAGACCTCCGTCGCCGGGGGTGGGCCGAGGGCGACGAGCTCCGCGCGCACCCGCTCCACCCAGTCCTCGGCCTCCGCCTCGCAGGCGGCCGCGAAGCCGGCGTCGGCCACGCCGGCGCCCTCCAGGAAGCGTCGGTAGCGGGCGATGGGGTCGAGGGCCCGCCACCGCTCGACCTCGGCCTCGTCCCGGTAGCGGGTGGGGTCGTCGGCGGTGGTGTGGGGGCCGATCCGGTAGGTCAGGGCCTCGATCAGGCTCGGGCCCTCGCCCGCGCGGGCCCGCTCCACCGCCTCCCGCGTGGCCCGGTACACGGCGAGCACGTCGTTGCCGTCCACCCGGACCCCCGGCATCCCGTACCCCGCCGCCCGGGCGGCGATGGGCGCCGCGAACTGCGCCCGGGAGGGGACCGAGATGGCCCACCCGTTGTTCTGGCAGAACAGGATGGCCGGGACCCGGAACACGGCGGCGAGGTTCGCGGCCTCGTGGAAGTCGCCCTCGGAGGCCGCCCCGTCCCCGAAGTAGGCGAGGGCGCACGCGTCGCGGCCGTCGAGCTTCGCCCCGAGGGCCCAGCCCACCGCGTGCACGAGCTGCGTCGCGACCGGCACGCAGATCGGCGCGAAGCCGGTCGCGACCGGGTCGTAGGGCCCGCCGTGCCAGGTGCCGCGGTGGTACTGGAGGTACGCGACGGCGTCGACGCCCCGGACGATCGCCGCGGCGAGCTCGCGGAAGGAGGGGAAGACCATGTCCCCCGGTCCGAGGGCCGCGGCGCTCCCGACCTGGGCCGCCTCCTGGCCCTCGAACGGCGGGTACACCGTGAGCTCGCCCTGGCGTTGGAGCGCCATGCACTCCCGGTCCAGGCGCCGGGCCAGGATCATCCACCGCAGCAGCGCCCGGAGCTCCTCCTCGGTGAGCCCGACCTCGACGTCGCCGACGGGGGTGCCGTCCGGCGCGAGGCACCGGAGCGTCGGGTACCGGTCGTCGGTCTCGGGCGCGCTCATCCGTGGGGTGGAGCGGGGTCGGCCAGAGCATATATGCTCCGGCGCCATGGTCCCCTCGGCGGAGCTCCGCGTGTACCAGCCCCTCGAGGCGTTCCCGGCGGCCGAGCGCGCCCGCCTCGAGCGCTCCATCCTGGGCGGCGGGCCCGTGGTCTCCCCGCGCCCCGTCTACCGGCAGCTCCTGGCCGGGGACCGCCTGGGGCTGCTCGTCCCCGCGGAGGACGAGGGGGCGCTGGTGAGGTTCGTGGACGGCACCCCCTACCTCTGTCCGCTCCGCACGCGGATGCGCACGCTCGCGGGGATCCTGGCGTTCGAGCGGGCGCGGCCCTTCGAGGGGGCCGAGGACTTCCTCCCTCGCGGGCTGGCGCGTCGCGCGGCGCGGGAGCTCCGCCGCATGCGTCGCCGCGACCCCGCGGCCGTGGCGGCGATCATGGAGAGCCCCTGGCACGTCCCGGTGCGCTGGTTCGTCCTCTTCGACGACGCGGAGCGGCGGATCGTGGAGCGCGACGGTCGGTACCACCTCTCGTACCTGACGACGGCCCGTCGCGCGATGCGGCGTGCCGAGCGTGCGGTCCCGGTCCTGCGTGACTCCGAGCTCGGCGAGGTGGCGGAGACGATCGTCGAGCTCCACGAGTGGCTCGCCTCGTTCGACCCTCGCTCCTTGGTCGAGCTGGACTACGGCGGGCTCTGCGCGTTCCTGTCCTGGGACGAGCTCGACGACGACCGGAGCGTGCGCGACATCCAGGAGGCCATCGCGTCCCTCGCGGCCGGCGACCGCCGCCGACCCGTCGAGCTGTACCAGGCGGTGCTCGGTCGGTGGGCGGAGGTCCGGGGTCGCGAGGGCCTCAACTGAGGGTGAGGGTGGCGAGGGGCGGGATCGAACCGCCGACACCGCGGTTTTCAGCCGCGTGCTCTGCCAACTGAGCTACCTCGCCCTCGCGCGGCTGACGGGCTTCGAACCAGCGATCTTCGCCTTGACAGGGCGATGAGGACTCCAGGCTCCTCCACAGCCGCGTGCCTTGTTCGGTTTTCGGTGCCCCCAACGGGATTCGAACCCGTGTCGCCGCCTTGAAAGGGCGAAATCCTAGGCCGCTAGACGATGGGGGCGCTGCATCGCCCCCCACCGGGGGCGGCCCCAGTATAGCGCGAGCCCTCCCGGGGTCGTCGCTCAGCGCGGGCGGCGATGGAAGCGCTCGCCGACCGGGACCCGAGCGCCCGGGCCGAGCTCGAGCACGTGCCGCACCCCCGGCCGGGGCGGGAGGAGCCGGTTCGGGGCGAGCTCCACCGTCCCGCGCACCCGGAGGTCGGCATCGAGGAGGACGACCGTGATCGGGGAGCGCATCCCGAGCGTGTGCACCGAGCGCGCTCGCTCGAGCAGGAGCCCCGTGCCGGGGCCCGGGGGCGCGCTCCCGAGCAGCCCCCGCATCCGCTCGCGCCGGGTCTCGGGCACGAGGACCGCGAGCCGAGTGCCTCGATCGCCCTCGAGGATCTCCGCCCTCACGGGCCCAGGTTACGGAGACCCCCCGACGTCGTCGGCGGGCGCCTCGGTCGCACCGTCGGACCGCGCCGGGACGGCCCGGACGTCCGCGCGGTAGAGCAGGCCGCCGCCCAGGGCGCAGGCGACGGCCGTGGCGAGGTACAGGGCCCGGAACCCCACGACGTCCACGATGAGGGCGCCGATGCCGATGGAGATCGAGTACGGGGCGGTGGTGATGGCCTCGGAGGCCGTGAACACGCGCCCCTGGAGCTCGAGCGGCGTCCGCCGCTGGAGCAGCGTGTTGTAGGCGACGAAGTAGAAGGCGACGAAGACCCCGACGAGGACGGAGGCGGGGATCACCACCGGCAGCAGGGCCGTCGCGTCGAGGGACACGGCCAGGCCGAAGCCGACGAGCGAGACGGCCGCCATCCGGACCTCGCCGAGGCGAGCCATGATCCAGGCGGCGACGAGACCCCCGAGGACGGCCCCCACCCCCTCGATGGTCGAGATCACGCCCAGGAACTCCGCCGGCTTGCCGAGGCCCGAGTCGACGAGCCCGAAGACGGCGACCTCGACGATGCCCAGCACGATGAGGACGGCGGCCGTGTAGGAGACCACCCGGCGGAGGTCGACCGTGCGCACGATGTGCCGCACCCCCGCCGAGAGCTCCCGCCACGGCGTCTC
>BEHO01000232.1 GCA_002898915.1 bacterium HR12 | reverse complement strand
GCCCGACCAGCACGGAGACCACACGGAGCGCGAAGGGTCTCGTGGCTCCCGAGGTCGCCGACGCGACGAGCACCCCAACGATCGCAGGCACCAGGACCTCGGCGGCGGCCACCACCCGAGCCTGCTGCTGGGTCCCACCCACCAGCCTGATCCGCGCCAGACGCAGCTCTCGGACCGCCGCCGAGACCCGCGAGACGGTCCAGATGAACAGACCCAGCGGAAGGAGCACGGCGAGCACGGCGAGGGAGAGGAGCACGAGCGCCGCAGGGCTCAACGGGCCCGAGACGCTCCGCTCGGCCGTGAAGGCCGTGACCTGTTCAGCGGAGCGGCGCCGCAGCTCCAGGTCGGGAGGTGCGCCGATGTACGCGACGAGCTCCTCCGGCTCCAGCAACCCGCGTTCCTCGATGATCCCGACGATCCTGCCCGGGACCCTCGGCCGGAGGAGCGAGCCGGACGGAGAAGCCAGCGCGTCGGCGAGGGCCGGGGACACGAACGCTTCCCCAGGCGACGGCAGGCGATGGATCCCGGGCGGAACCGGGGAGCCAGGGGAGCCTTCCAGGGCGTACACATCGACCGGGCGGCCGAAGAAGCTGGTCGGGAGGGACCAGCGCAGCGTGGCAGACCTGCGGTCGGGGTCGACGCGTTGCAGGGCGATCCCGCTCCGGCGCGCCGCGCGATCGTCGTACCGCGCGAGGGCGGTGGGGAGGCTCAGGGCGTGCAGGACGAGCGCCCCCGCGATCGCGAAGCCGGCCGCCATCAGGGCGAGGCGGCCCCGCTCGGCGGCGCCCCCGACCGTGCTCAGGCGGAACCCCACCCAGAGGGTCCCGAGCCAGCGTCTCACGCTCATGCTTCGCCCCCGGCGATCCGGCCGTCGCGGAGCAGGATGCGTCGATCGGCCCGAGAGGCGACGTCCCCGTCGTGGGTGACGAGGAGGATCGCCGTGCCTCGGGCGTGGGCCGCCCCGACGAGGAGATCCATGACCTGTCGCGCGTTCCGCGAGTCCAGGGCGCCGGTCGGCTCGTCGGCGAAGATCACGGCGGGTTGGCCCACGAGGGCACGGGCCACGGCGACGCGCTGGCCCTGTCCGGCCGACATCTCCCCCGGCCGCTTGTCGGCGACGTCGAGGACGCCGAGCTCCTCGAGGAGCGCGCGAGCGCTGGATCGCGCCTTACGGCGTCCGGCTCCGCCGAGGAGCAACGGGAGCGCGACGTTCTCCTCCCCCGTGAGCTCGGGGAGCAGCTGCCCGAGCTGGAACACGAACCCGAACTCGCGCCTGCGGAGGCTCGACCGCGCTGCGTCGGAGAGCGAGCAGAGCGAACGGTCCCGGAACCAGACGTCGCCCCCGTCGGGGGGGAGGATCCCGGCGAGGCAGAGCAGGAGGGTGGACTTGCCCGACCCGCTCGGACCGAGGATCCCGAGGATCTCCCCCTCGAGGAGCGAAAGCGAGACCTCGGCGAGGGCCACGGTCGGCCCGAAGCTCTTCCGCAGCCCCCGCGCCTCGAGGATGGGAGCCGCCCGGGAACGCCTACCGAGCGGGGCCGATGGGTCACCCATCGTCGACCCCTCCCTCCGTCAGCCGATACCCCTCCCCGCGCACCGAGCGCAGGCATGTGGGTGTGCACCCCGCAGCCTCCAGCTTGCGACGTATGCGGCGGACGTGCGCGTGGAGGCGCTCGTCGTCCCCGGGGGCCGAGCGGCCCCACACGAGCTCGGCGAGCGTCGCGTGAGAGAGCACGGCGCCCCGAGCCCAGACGAGGGATGCGAAGACCCGGAGCTCGAGCGGCGTCAGACCGAGCGGTCGGTCGCCCCACCTCGCTACACGAGCCCGCAGGTCGACCGTGAACGGCCCCCAGGCGATCGTCGAGGGCGTGAGGTCGAACGGCGGGTGAACGTGCGTGGCGCCCACCTGGTGCGATGGGAGCGCAGCCGCCTCGAACAGCCCGTCGATCGTGGGCCTGGTCGCGCCCATAGCTCCAACCTCCGTGGCTGTCGCCGGCCGGTGGGATGCCTTACAGCGCATCCTAGCGGGCAGAGAGAGAGAGGAAAACCGGCCTACGCGCTCCTACGTAGCCGCGTCCGGGGTGGCCCTGGGTCAGCCCCGCTCGAGCTCGCGCTTGCGCCGGGCGACGAAGGCGCGGAGCTCCTCCTCGACGGCCGGGTCCATCCCCGGGTCCTCGTAGCGCTCGAGCCAGGCCCGCCAGTCCAGGGGCTCGCGCGGCCCCGCCGCCACCCGCTCGCGGAAGTGCCGGAGCGTGTGGGCCGCGCCGAGGAAGGTCCCGCCGGGGCCGACCTCGCGGAAGGCGTCGAGCGCGAGGGCCTCCTCGTCCACGGGGATCTCCGCGGCGAGGAGGTCGTGGAACACCTCGAGGGCCGCGACGTCCTCGGCCATCTTCTCGATGGAGGCCGCCAGGGACCCCTCGATCCAGCCTGCCGCGTGCAGGATCACGTGCGCCCCCGAGAGCAGGGCGGGCCACAGCGCCATGAGCGACTCCCGCATCGCGCGCACGTCCGGCACCGGGGAGCCGGTGAACCCGCCGCCGCCCCGGAAGGGGAGGCCGAGGCGGCGGGCGAGCTGCCCGGCGGCGAGCATCGCGAGGCCGTGGAAGGCGGTCGCGTACCGGGGCTCGCCGCCGTGGAGGTCGAGCTCGGAGACGGCACCGCCCATCACGACCGGGCACCCGGGTCGGACGAGCTGCACCAGGCAGACCCCGGCCAGCACCTCGGCCACGATCTGCGCGAGGGATCCGGCGAGCGAGAGGGGCGCCGTGCCGCCCGCGAACGTGAAGGGCATGAGCACGACGGCATGGCCGCCCTCGGCGTAGGCGACGAGCGAGCCGGCCATCCGGTCGTCGTAGAACAGGGGGCTGATGGGGTTCACGATGCCGAGCATCACCGGCCGCTCGGCGATCGCATCGCGGCCGCCGAAGACGATCGCGGCGAGGTCCACCGAGTCGCGGGAGCCCTCGTACGTGGCTCCCACGGCGAAGTAGGGCTTGTCCGACCACCGCAGCACGTCGAGGTCCATGTCGAGGTGGCGGCTCTCGACCGGCAGGTCGGCGGGCTCGACGATCCCGCTCTCGTTCAGGTCGAAGAGGGGCACGGCGTGGGTGAATCGCACGAAGGTGGCGTGGTCCTCCGCGGTCGGAGGACGCTTGCCGCGCTCGGGATCGAGGACGAACGGACACCCCCCGGTCGGCGCGAGCGCGAGGTGCTCGCCGCCCACCACGACGTGCCGCTCCGGGTTGCGCGCGTGGAGGGTGAACGACCCTGGCGCCTCCGCGAGCCGCTCGGCGACGAAGCCGCGGTCGAACCTCACGAGGTCGCCGTCGACCGCGCACCCCGCCTCGCGGAACCGCCGGAGGGCGGGTTCGAAGGAGAAGCGCACCCCGACCTCCTCCAGCAGGCGCAGGCCGGCGTCGTGGATGACCTCGACCTGCTCCTCGGAGAGGACGTCAAGACGTAGCCGGCTCCTCCACAAGCTCGATCAAC
>BEHO01000231.1 GCA_002898915.1 bacterium HR12 | reverse complement strand
CGCGGCCGGCCTCGCGGCCCAGGAGGCCGAGGAGGAGGAGGCGCCCCGGGCCGCCGAGGCCGAGGCGGCGGAGGAGGCCGGAGGTCCGGCGACCGAGGTCGAGGCGTCGCAGCCCGCGGAGGGATCCGCGGACGAGACCGCGCAGGACTGAGGCCGTGGCACAGCCCTCCGGCTCCGAAGAGCCGGCGGAGGCGCCGAGCCCCGAGCGGCGCGCCGGGCCTCGGCCGGTCGAGGGCTTCGCGGCCGGTCCGCGGGGCGCGCCGGGGGAGCGCTCGGGAGGCGCCCTGGCGTTCCTCCACGAGCTCCCGGTCCTCATCGTCGTCGCGTTCCTCCTCGCGCTCCTGCTGAAGACCTTCCTGGTCCAGGCCTTCTACATCCCCTCCGGCTCGATGGAGCCGACGCTCCGGCCCGGCGATCGGGTGCTGGTCTGGAAGGCCTTCGACACCCCCGAGCGGGGAGACGTCGTGGTCTTCGAGGACCCCCACCCCGGTCGCCAGCCGGACGAGGGCCTGCTCCAGCGGTTCGCGCGGTGGCTGACGGAGGGCCTCGGGTTCGCCCGGCCGGCCCACGAGGACTTCATCAAGCGGGTGATCGGCCTGCCGGGGGAGACGGTGGAGCTCCGCGACGGGCGGCTCTACGTGGATGGGGTGCGGATCGCGGAGCCGTACCTCCACGGACGCCCGGACCGACGCGACTTCGGCCCCGTGACCGTCCCCCGCGACGCGCTCTTCGTGCTCGGGGACAATCGGCTGAACTCGAACGACTCCCGCTACGGGCTCGGCTTCGTCCCGAGGGATAAGGTGGTCGGTGAAGCGTTCGTGATCATCTGGCCTCCCTCGCGGATGGGGTGGGTGCGGTAGCGGTCGATCTCGGGCGGTACGAGCGGGAGCTCCGGGCCCAGGGCTTCTCGCGGATCGCCGGCGTGGACGAGGCCGGGCGGGGGGCGCTCGCCGGGCCCCTCGTCGCGGCCGCCGTGATCCTGCCGGAGGGCTTCGAGCTCGAGGGCCTCGCCGACTCGAAGGCGCTCTCGCCCGCCGCCAGGGAGGCGCTGTTCGAGCGGATCGTGCGGGAGGCCGTGGCCTGGTCGGTGCGTCGGTGCACGCCCGCACGGATCGATCGCCGGGGGCTCCACCGGATGAACCTCTGGCTCCTCCGTCGGTGCGTCCGAACCCTGCCGGTGGAGCCCGACTACGTGCTGTCGGACGGGTTCGCCATCGGCCGCCTCCCGGTGCCGGGCCTGTCGATCCGCAAGGGGGACGCCGTGGTGGCCTCGGTGGCGGCGGCGTCGATCCTGGCCAAGGTGGTGCGGGATCGGATCATGGACGGGTACCATCGGCGCTTCCCGGTCTACGGCTTCGACCGGAACCGCGGCTACGGGACGCGGGATCACCTGGAGGCGCTTCGGCGCTACGGGCCCTGCCCGATCCATCGGCGCTCCTTCGCCGGCGTCGCCGACCCGGCGGAGGGGGGCCCGCTCGACGAGGGGGAGGCATGAACCACGAGGACGACATCGAGCGGTTCGAGGAGGAGCGGGAGCTCGAGCTGTACCGCGAGTACCGCGACGTCGTGCGGATGTTCTCCTACGTCGTGGAGACCGAGCGCCGCTTCTACCTCGCCAACAGCGTCGAGATCCACGAGCGCCCCGACGGCTGGCTGGAGGTCCTCCTCGGGGACGCCTGGGTCTGGGACATGTTCCGGCCGGCGCGGTTCGTCTCGAGCGTCCGGGTGCTCACGCGCCGGGACGTCAACGTCGAGGAGCTCCGCAGGGAGGAGGATCTGCCGCTGCCGGGCTAGGCGTGTAGGCGCCCCGTCCTAGGCTCCGGGCGCGTGGGGGCGCGGGTCGAGCTCGGACGGGCCGGGGAGGAGGCGGCGCTCGAGGCGTACCGGCGGCGCGGCTACGCCCTGCTCGCGCGGAACTGGCGGTGTCCCCTGGGGGAGCTCGACCTCGTCCTGGTCCGCGAGGGCCTCGTCGTCGTCTGCGAGGTGAAGACCCGCGCGGGCTCCGGGTTCGGCGGCGGGCACGAGGCCGTGACGCCGGCCAAGCGCGAGCGGATCCGGCGCCTGGCCGAGGCCTTCCTGCGGGGACGGGAGCCGGAGCCAGCCGCCGTCCGCTTCGACGTGGCGAGCGTCCGCCGCACGCGGGCGGGCCTCTCGGTGGAGCTCTTCGAGGACGCCTTCTGAGGGACCTATCATCCGGCGGGTGGAGGGCGGGCGGTGAGCGCGGCGGGCTGGGCGGCGCTCGGAGCGGCGTTCGGGTTCGCCGTGACGAACGGCCTCCACGACGCCGCGAACGCCATCGCCACCCTGGTCGCGACCCGCGCGGCGCGCCCCCTCGCCGCGGTGGCGCTCGCCTCCTGCTTCAACCTCCTCGGTCCGCTCGTCCTGGGCGTCGCCGTGGCCGAGACGGTCGCCGGGGTGGTCGAGGTACCGCGCGGGGAGCTCGTGCCGGTCGTGGGGGCCGCGCTGTCCGGGGCGGTGGCCTGGAACCTCCTGACCTGGGCGCGGGGGCTGCCCTCGAGCTCGAGCCACGCGCTCCTCGGGGGACTCGTCGGCGCCGCCCTGGCCGACGCGGGGAGGCACGGCGTGCGCTGGAGCGGAGGGGAGGGTCTCGGGCTCGGGGTCGTGCTCCTCGGGCTGGCCGTGGCGCCGGTCCTCGGGGCGGTGGCGGGGGCGGTCGTCGAGCTGGGCCTGCGGAGGTGGTCGGCGCGGGCGTCGGCGCGGCTCGCGCCGGTGGTCCTCGCGCTCGAGCGGGTGGGGTCGGCCGTGCTCGCCCTCGCGCACGGCGCCAACGACGCCCAGAAGGCGGTGGGGGTCGTGGCGGCGGTGCTCTACGGTGCGGGCGAGAGCGCGAGCCCCCACCCGCCGGGATGGGCGGCCCCCGCGGCGGCCGCCGCGCTCACGGCCGGGACCGCCCTCGGCGGGTGGGGCATCGTGCGGACGATCGGGCGGCGGATCTTCCGGCTCCGACCCCTCGACGCGCTCGCCAGCCAGGTGGCCTCGGCCGCGGTGATCGGGGCGGCCTCGCTGCTCGGCGCGCCCATCAGCACGTCCCAGGTCGTGGCATCCTCCGTGGTGGGGGCCGGTCTCGGGAAGCGCGGGACGCGACGGGTCCGCTGGCGCGTCGTCCGCGAGATCGCGGTGGCGTGGGTCACGACGATGCCGGCGGCGGGGGCGATCGCGGCGGCGACGCTGCCGGTCTGGAGGTGGATGGCCTGATGCGGCGGATCTGGTTCCTCCCGGAGGCGCCGGACGTCCTCGGGATGCTCGAGGAGCAGGCGCGGGTGACCGTCGAGGGGTTCGAGGCCCTCGTGGACTGGGCGGCCGGCGACCCGACGGGGCTGGACCGGGTCCGGGACGCGGAGCACCGGGCCGACGAGCGCAAGCGGGCGCTGCGCCGGGCCCTGACCGAGGCCTACACGACCCCCCTGGACGCCGAGGACATCTACACCCTCTCGGAGCGGCTGGACCGGGTGATGAACGGCGCGAAGGACGCCGTCCGCGAGGCGGAG
>BEHO01000230.1 GCA_002898915.1 bacterium HR12 | reverse complement strand
GGCCCGCTTGCGTTCGGTGATGGCCACCATGAGGCCACGCAGGATCGTCGCGCCGCGGGGGTCGCGCTCGACGTGGAGGAGGTCCCGCAGCCAGAGGACGGCTCCACCCGGTCCGAGCGCGCGGTACTCCAGGCTGCGGTGCCCGCCAGCGTCGATCGCGGCGCGCAGCTCGGCGAGGGCGCGGTCGCGGTCCTCCGGGTGGACGTGGGCGCCCCACGACGTCGGCTGGCCGACGACCGTCTGGGCCCGCCCTGAGAGGAAGGTGAAGGCGAGGCTCGAGGGGTCGGCCTCCCAGAAGACGGCGTCGAGCCCCTCCACGAGCTCGTGGAACCGCTCGAGCTCGTGGAACCGTCGGGCGCTGCCCAGGGCGAGGGAGGCGATGTCGGCGATGCCGCGCACGAGCCTGAGCGTGCGAGGGTCGAACCCCTCCGACCCCGGTGGGGCGGCGAGCACGAGCGCCGCGAACCCGTCGGGCTCGAAGCGGAGCGGCGCGACGAGCACCGAGGCGGGCTCGTCGAGGATCCAGAGCTCGGGCGGGACCTCCTCCACCGCCGCGCGGGGCAGCACGAAGGGCTCCGAGGTGGAGCGCAGGAACGCCGCCGCGACGTGCGCCGGGATCTCGCGCGAGCGCGAGGCCCGCTCCCTCGGGGCGCCGCGCTGCCGGACGAGGCGGAAGGAGCCATCGGCGGCGTCGCGGAGGTACGTCCCGACGAACGAGGTGGGCACGATCTCGGGCACCGCTTCCGTCACGCGGGCGAGCACGGTCTCGAGGTCGTGCGCCCCGGTGAGCGCCTGGGACAGGCCGAGCAGGGCCGAGGCCGTCTCGGCCGCCTCCCGCTCCTTGGCCAGGAGCCGCGCGTTCTCGAACGCCACCGCGGCGTGGGCGGCGAGCACCTCCACGACCCGCACGTCCTCCTCGTCGAACCGGTCGATCCCGAGGCTCGAGAGCACGATGGCCCCGATGGCGCGCCCGCCGACCTTCATCGGGACGACGAGGATCGACTCCTCGATCTCGGGGGTCCCCGGGATCTGGACGCCGAGCGGATCGCGGAGGGCGTCGGCGGCGTAGTAGGTCTCCCCCGTGGCGACGGCGTGGCCGGTGAAGCCCTCGCCGACGTGGGTCACGAGCTCCTCGTAGCTCTCGCCCTCGTACTCGGTGAGCTCGCCGCGGAAGGCGATCGGCTCGAGCGTCCAGCCGTCCTCCGCGAGGAGGTACACGCGGAAGTTGTGGTAGTCGATGAGGGTCTTGAGCTCCGCGGTGATGGCCTCCGCGATCTGCCGGACGTCCCCGGGCCGGTTGAGGCGCAGCGCGAGGCTGTGCAGCATCCGCAGCTGCGCCGCCGAGCGCAGCCTCGGCGTGTCGGCGGGGGCGGGACCGTCCTCCGCCCGAGCGGCTCCGACCATCGGCTCCCTCCCGCGGGTCCATCTTCTCACCTCGGCTTCCAGGGGGCTCGCCTGGAGCCCGCCCCGGGAGCGCCGGTAGGATGGAGCGCCGTGAGCACCGCCCGACCCGAGGCCGGGGCGCCCGCCCCGGCCGACCTGTCTCGGTACCTCGCGGGCCGCGTACCCCCGGAGCGGGCTCCGGCGCTCCTGGCCTTCGCGGCCGCCTTCGCGCGCCGCCTGCCGCCCGAGCTCGCCGAACGCCCCGCCCCCGAGCTCGCCGCTCGCGTCGCCGGGGTGTTCGAGCTGGCCGACGCCCGCGGGGAGGAGCCGGTCGCGGTTCGGGCGTTCAACCCCGATCCGGCGCGCGACGGCTACGCGACGCCGGGGAGCGTCCTGGAGACGAACACCGACGACGCGCCGTTCCTCTTCGACTCGGTCGCCGAGGAGCTCCGAGCGCGTGGGCTCCACATCCGACGGGCCGTCCACCCGGTGCTGGGCGTCCGTCGGGGCGCCGACGGGCGCATCGCGGAGATCCTCCATCCCCGCGAGGCGCGGCGGCGCGAATCGGCGATGCACTTCGAGCTCGACCGGCGGCTCTCGGAGCAGGACCTGGCCGAGCTCGCCGCGACCGTGCGCGGGATCCTCGGCGACGTGGGCCTCGTCGTCCGGGACTTCGAGGCGATGCGCGACGCCGTCGAGCGGATGGTCTCCGAGGTCGAAGCCGCGGCCGGTGCTCTCCCGGCCGAGGAGATCGAGGAGGCGGCCGCCTTCCTGCGCTGGTTGCTGCAGGACCACTTCGTGTTCCTCGGCTACCGTGAGTACGAGATCGTGTCCGGTCCCGACGGCCCGGCCCTCCGGGCCGCGCCGGGGACCGGGCTGGGGGTCTGCGCGAAGCCGGGGTCGTCGTCGCTCGAGGAGCCGGTGCCGCTCGCCCGGCTCGATCCGAGCGTGCGGGAGCGGCTCGCCGCCGGGGCGCTCCTTTCGTACGCGCGCAGCCGCCGCCCGTCCACCGTCCACCGCCGAGCGCGGATGGACGTGATCTGCGTGCGTCGCGTCGGCCCCGACGGGCGCACCATCGGGGAGGCGAGGATCCTCGGCCTGTTCACCTCCCGGGCGCTCGCCACCCCCGCCGATCGTATGCCGCTCCTCCGCCGGCGCGTCGCCCGGATCCTGGAGGCCGAGGACCTGGTCGAGGGCTCGCACGACTATCGCACGGCGATCTCGATCTTCGATGGCTTCCCCAAGCGGGAGCTGCTCTCGGCGCCCGAGGACGAGCTCCGCCGACGGGTGATGGAGCTCCTCGCGCTCCAGGAGGGGCCGCACGTGCGGCTGTTCGTGCGCCCCGACCCCGGCCACGGCGCGGTCAACCTGCTCGTGGCCCTGCCGCGGGAGCGGTACGACGCGGAGCTCGGCGAGCGGTTGCAGCGGCTGTTCCTGGAGCGGTTCGCCGGGGTCGGCGCCGAGCAGCACCTCTCGCTCGGGGACGGCCGGCTCGCTCTCGTGCACGTCGTCGTGCAGGTCGGTCCGGAGGGGATCCCCGAGGTGTCCTCCCCCGAGCTCGAGCGGGAGGTCGCCGAGCTGGCCAAGACGTGGGAGGACGGCCTGCGCGAGGAGCTCATCGCCCGCCGGGGCGAGGCCGAGGGGAGCGCCCTCGCGGACCGGTGGGCGTCGCGGTTCCCCGGGTCCTACCGAGCCGCCACCCCCGTGGCGCTCGCCGCCGAGGACGTCCTGCGCTTCGAGGAGCTCGCGGCCTCCGGGGAGCCGTTCCTCGTCGCCCTGGCCAACCGGGAGCGGGACGGGCAGGTGCTCACCCGCGTCCGTCTCTACAAGCTCGGGGGACGGATCCGGCTCTCGGATTTCGTGCCGACCCTCGAGTCCCTGGGGCTCCAGGTGGTGGAGGAGGTGCCGACGCACCTGCTCCACGACGAGGAGGGCGAGCGGTTCCTCGACGACTTCGGGGTGCTCGATGAGCACGGCCGTCCGCTCGACGTGGAGGGCGCGGGCGAGCGGATCGCCGCCTGCATCGCCGCCGTGTGGCGCGGCGCGTGCGGGCTCGACTCGCTGAACCGCCTCGTGGTATCGGCCGGGCTTCGGTGGGAGCAGGTGGAGATCCTGCGCGCGTACCGCAAGTACCACCACCGGGTCCACGCCGG
>BEHO01000229.1 GCA_002898915.1 bacterium HR12 | reverse complement strand
GGAAACGCCCCGCCCCCTGGGGGACGAGGCGCCCGCCCCGCGGTACCACCCCGCTCGCCCGGGCGCGCGACCCGGACCCCTCGTCGGCCGCCATCACGGCCCGCCGCTCCCACGGGCGGACCCCATCGCGCCCGAACGCCGACCCCGGCGCCCGGTTCCGGCGGAGGCTCGGGGAGGATCTTCGCGGGGCCTGCCGCCCGGCTCGCGCCGTCCCCTGGGGAGGGGAACCCCGCTGCGCGTTCCCGTCGGCGCCAGCACGAGGCATTCTACACGTCGCGATGGTGCGGGTCACGGTCCGCGTGGTGCCGAGGTCCTCCCGGACCGCCGTGGAGGCGGCCCCCGAGGGGGTGCGCGTGCGCGTCCGCTCGGCCCCCGAGCGGGGGCGCGCCACGGAGGAGGCGAGGCGGGCCCTGGCCGAGGCCCTCGGGGTGGCGCCCTCGGCCGTCCGCGTGGTGGCCGGGGCGACGTCCCGGACGAAGACCTTCGAGGTGGAGGGGCTGGAGGCCGCCGACCTGCGCCGACGCCTCTCGGGGGCGTGAGGCCGTTGTCGGCCGGTACAGGGGATGCTAGGGTCCCACGACCATGGCCACGAAGCCCGCGTACACGAAGAAGGAGCTCGAGGATCTGCGTGGGCGTCTGCTGGAGGAGCGGCGCGAGCTGGAGTCGCAGCTCGCGACCATCGAGGAGAGCTCGTTCGCGACCTCCCAGTCCGACCTCTCCGGCGAGGTGTCCTTCGACGAGGAGAACGCCGACGCCGGGACGTTCACGTTCGAGCGGGAGCGCGACCTCTCCATCGAGAACAACGTGCGGGACCTGATCGGGAAGATCGACCGCGCCCTCGAGCGCATGGACGAGGGCACGTACGGCATCTGCATCCGCTGTGGCAAGCCCATCGAGAAGGCGCGGCTGAAGGCGCTGCCGTACGTCGACCTCTGCATCAAGGACGCGCAGGCGCAGGCCCGCCGGTAGGGGAGGTCGGGATGGGGCGGCCGCTCCGCCTCGCGGCGCTCCTGTACGCAGTCGCGGCGGGCGCGTACGCGCTCGACCGTGCGACGAAGCTCTGGGCCGAGCACGCGCTCGCGGGACGCCCGCCGCTGCGGTTGATCCCCGGGGTGCTCCACCTCACGTACACGACGAACTCCGGCGGGGCGTTCGGGATCGGTCGGAGCGCTCCGTGGCTCTTCGCGGGCGCGACCGTGGTCGTGGTGGGGATCATCGTCGCCATCTCGACCCGGCTGCCGCGCACGATCGTGGCGGTCGCGCTGGGCCTCGTCCTGGGAGGGGCGCTCGGGAACCTGACGGACCGGGCGCTCGGCGGACCGGGTCTCGGCGGCCGCGTCACCGACTTCATCGATCTGCGCGTGTGGCCGGTGTTCAACCTGGCCGACAGCGCCATCGTGATCGGGGCGATCCTCCTCGCGGCCTCGAGCCTGCGGCCGGAGCGCGCCCAGCGATCCGGTGCGGCGGGCCCTCGGGTCCCCGGGGGATAGGGATGGTCGCGGGGTCCGCGCGGACCTTCGAGGCGACCCCGGGCCGGCTCGACGCGGTCCTCGCCGCCTCGCTCGGCATCACCCGGGCCGAGGCGCAGCGCGCGATCGCCGCGGGCGCGGTGCTCGTGGACGGGGTCCCGCTACCGAAGTCGCACCGGCTCGCGGGCGGGGAACGGATCACCGTCGACCTCGGGCCGGTGCGGGCCATCCCCGCGGAGCCCGGCGAGGTCCGCGTCGTCCACCGGGACGAGCACCTCGCGGTGGTCGACAAGCCGGCGGGGCTGCCGACGCACCCGACGGCGGGCCGCCGGGGAGGGACGCTCGTGAACCGGCTCCTCGCCGTGGGGCTCCCCCTGGTGGACGTCGGCGACCCGCTCCGGCCGGGGATCGTGCACCGGCTCGACGCCGGGACCTCGGGCCTGCTGGTGGTGGCGCTCTCGGAGCCGGCCCGGGAGGGGCTGGTCGCCATGGTCCGGCGGCACGAGCTCGACCGCCGGTACCTGGCGCTCGTGCGAGGGTCGGTCGAGCACGAGCGGTTCGTCATCGACGCGCCGCTCGGTCGGCGCGGGGCGCGGGTGCGCGTGGCGGCGGTGACCGGCCGCCCCGCCGAGACCGCCTTCGAGGTGCGCGAGCGCCTGCCGGGGGCCACGCTCCTCGAGGCGGCCCCTCGGACCGGCCGCACCCACCAGATCCGGGTGCACCTCGCGGCCATCGGACATCCGATCCTCGGCGACCGCCGCTACGGGGGCGCGGGCGCGGACGCCGAGCGTCTCGGTCTCGAGCGACCCTTCCTGCACTCGTTCCGGCTCGCGTTCGTCCATCCGGTGACGGGGGAGCCGATCGCGGTCGAGGCGCCGTTGCCCGAGGACCTGGAACGGGCCCTGCGGCGAGCGAGGGGGGAGGGCCGGCCCGCCGAGGAGCGCGGCTGAGGTCGGTCAGCCGCGGCGCTCGGCCGCGCGCTCGGTGTCGCGGAGGACGAGGGCGTGGCGCGTGCGGACCTCGCGTCGGGATGCGAGGAGGGCGTCCTCGATCTCGGGCGGCAGGGTGCGCGACTCGACCAGGGCGGAGAGCTTCTCGGGGTCCACGGAGACGACGCGGTCCCACAGGCCGAGGGGCTCGAGGATCCGCCGCACGCGCTCGTCGATCGGCTCCGTGACGTGCTGCGGCCGCCGGTCGATGGCGGCGCCGTCGGAGCCGAACAGGCGGCGGTAGCCGTGCTCCTCGCAGAAGGCGTGGATCAGGGGCGCGAGCTCGTCGAGGCGTCGGGAGATCTCGCGGCTCCGACGCTTCAGCGAGATCCACTCGTCGACGATGGCGGTCATCCGCGGCGCGGGATCGCCCTCCTCCCGCTCGTACGCGTGGCGGAAGAGCGGGCACCGCGGCTGGAACTCGCACCAGTCGCAGAGCGGGTTCTGCTTGGGCTCGAAGCGACCGGCGGCGATCCGCTCGGCCACGGTGGCGATCCGCCGGCGGAGCTCGTCGACGTGGGCGCGCGTGCGCGTGGTGGTCATCCGCTGGCCCGGGAGGAGGTAGTAGAGGGTGAGCCGCTCGGGCTCGATACCCCACACCTCCCGTGCCGCGAGGTGGTAGATCGAGAGCTGGAGGTTCCGCTCGACGCGCTCCCTGGGTGGCAGGCGGCGGTTCGTCTTGTAGTCGATGATCTCGTAGCCGCCGCCGGGGATCCGGTCCATGCGGTCGATGACGCCCGAGAGCGTGATCCCCTCCACCTCGATCTCGAACCGGAACTCCAGGGCCGCGGGGATCCGATAGGCGTCGGCGTTCTCGCGGTGGTACTGCGTGAGCACCTGGCGCGCGTGCTCGCGGTAGGCGGCCTCCTCCGCGTCGTCGGCGTAGCCGTCCGGTACCCACACCTCGTCGAGGATCCCGAGGAGCTCCTCGAGGGAGGGCGCGACGGGGACCGGCCGCGCGTGGAACCGGTGCAGCGCACGGTGGAGGGAGTCGCCGAACGAGAGCGCGGGCGAGGGGGAGGTGGGGAGCCGGTCCTCGTACTGGAAGCGGTACTTCGCGGGGCAGGTCTCGTAGGTGTTGATGCTCGAGTACGAGAGC
>BEHO01000228.1 GCA_002898915.1 bacterium HR12 | reverse complement strand
GAACGGAGGAGGGCGACGCGGACCCGCCGACCGGCGAGGGCGGGGGCGACGTCGCCGCGGACGCGCACGGTGTCGAAGAGGCGGACCGGCGACATCCGGACGGACACGACGGCGCGGACCCCGAGGGCGACGGGCTCGCTCTCGACGGAGCCCCACACGGCCCGCACCTCGGTCGAGCGCTCGGGCGTGACGGTGACCTCGAAGGACCCGGCGGCGTCGGTGGTGGTCGTCGCGAGGGTCGCGTCGGCGGCGTCGGGGATCTCCACGGTCTCGCCGGCGCCGGGCGGGTCGATCGCGCCCGAGAGGGTCACGGGCTCGCCGTACCGGACGGTCCTCGGCGAGGCCGAGAGCGTGACGCTGTCCGGCGCGGCGAGCGCGCTCGGGACGGGCAGGGCGGCCGCGAGCGCGACGGCGCCGATCAGCAGCCTCCTCAGCGCTCCCACGCCACCTCCCCACCGACGACGGTGCGGATCACGGGGTCGTGACCCGGGCGGTACGGCACGTGGCGGAACCCGTCGCCCTCGAGCACGAGGAGGTCCGCCCGCGCGCCCGGCGCAAGCCTACCGTGCGCCGGCGCGAGACCAAGCACCCACGCGGCGTTCGCGGTCGCGGCCACCAGGGCCTCGTTCGGCGCGAGCCCGTACAGCGCGCAGGCGATCGCCACCGCCTCCGGCATCGAGACGACCGGCGAGGTCCCGGGGTTGCAGTCGGTGGCGAGGGCGACGACGGCCCCGGCCTCCAGCAGGGCGGGGACGTCGGGGGGCGTCGCGCGCAGGAGGAGGGTGGCGGTGGGGAGGAGGACGGCTGCGGTCCCGCCGCGGCCCAGGGCGGCGATCCCCGCGGGGGAGACGTGGTTCAGGTGGTCGGCGCTCCGCGCCCCGAGCGCGGCCGCGGCCTCGGCCGCGCCGGAGGGGCCGAGCTGGTCGGCGTGGCAGCGGAGGGGCAGGCCGGCCTCGGCCGCGGCCGCCCCAACCGCCTCCAGGTCCTCGAGGGAGAAGGCGACGTCCTCGACCCACACGTCGACGGCGTCCACGAGGCCCTCGGCCGCGGCCGCCGGGATCAGCTCGTCGCACGCCGCGCGTACCCACGCCGCCCGGTCCAGGCCCTCGGGGACCGCGTGGCAGGCGAGGAGGGTGACGGTGCACGTCTGGGGCGCCTCGGCCGCCAGGCGTCGGGCCAACCGGGCCTGCCGCAGCTCGGCCTCGACCGAGAGGCCGTACCCCGTCTTGAGCTCGAGCGCGGTCGTGCCGTGGGCGAGCATCTCGCGGAGGAGGGGTCGGCAGAAGGCGAGGACCTCCTCGTCGGAGGCCCGCGCCAGCATCCGCGCGCTCCGCCGGATCCCTCCTCCGCCGGCCTGGTCGCGGTAGGTGGTGCCGGAGAGGCGCGCCTCGAACTCGTCGGCCCGCCACCCGAGGAACGGCAGGTGGGTGTGGGGGTCCACGAACCCCGGGGCGAGCGTGCAGCCCTCGAACCACTCGGGCTCGATCCCCGCGAGCCCCTCCGGAGGGCCGACGTACGTGATCGTCCCCGCCTCGTCCCAGGTGACCGCGCCCGGGCGGAGCTCGAGCACGTCCGGCGCCCCCGGGCCCCGCAGGGGCCCCGGGGCGCGCGGGGTGACCAGGGTGCTGGCGGCGATGGCCCGTTCCATGGGAGCATCACACCCGGGCCGGGCCCCGGGCGCAAGCGCGGTTCGGGAAACCCGCAACGGTGCAGGTGGAGAACCATCTTGCCCTCTGGGCGCCCGCGGCCGATGGTGAGGCTGGAGGTGACACCGTTGACGCACGAGCCCACGGGCGGAGGGACCGCGGCCTCATCCGGCTGGCCCGCGGCGTGGCTCCGACGGGCCTTCGATCCGCTGCCGGATCCCGTCCTCCTCCTCTCCAGGGACCTCGAGGTGCGGTTCGCGAGCGCGCGGGTGCGCGAGGTCCTCGGCTTCGAGCCGGACGAGCTGGTCGGCCGGGCCCTCACCGACCTCGTCGCGCCCGAGGACGTGCCGACGGTGCTCGGGATCGCCGCCGAGCGTCTCGGCACGGAGGCTCCCGCCTTGTTCCGGGTCCGGGCCCGACACCGCGACGGCCGCGATCTCTGGGTGGGGGTGTCGGCCGTGGACCGCTCGGACGATCCCGAGATCCGATCGGTCGTCGTCACGGTCCGCGACATCACGCGGCCGGGGCTCCGCGGGGAGGAGCTCGCGCGGGCGCGGGACTTCTACCTCACCCTCCTCGATGGGTTCCCGAACCCCGTCTGGCGTTCCACGACGCCCCTCGGGGTGGATTGGGTCAACCAGGCGTACCTGGCGTTCACGGGGCGGTCGTACCAGGAGGAGCTCGGCGAGGGGTGGGCGGAGATCGTCCACCCCGAGGACCTGCCGCGCGTCACCGACGCGTTCCAGCGCACGTTCGAGCGCCGGGAGCCGTTCGTCCTCGAGTACCGCCTGCGCCATCGCTCCGGCGAGTTCCGGTGGATCGCGGATCACGGCCAGCCCATCATCGGGCTCGACGGCGAGTTCCTCGGCCACATCGGGGCCTTCTACGACGTCCACGACCGCCGCCAGACCGAGGAGGTCCTGCGCGCGACCGTCCAGGAGCTGCGCCTGGACCTGGAGGCGCTCGCCCGCGTCGCGGACGAGCGTCGGGAGGCGATCGCCAGGCTCCTCGCCGACGAGGAGCGACGGACCCGGGAGCTCGCCGACCAGATCGAGAACGACCAGCTCCAGGCGCTCGCGGCGCTGAAGCTCCGCGTCGAGCTCCTCGGGGAGCGGCTCCGTGAGGACCCGGCCGACGAGGGCCTCGGGGTCGTGATGCGGTCGGTGGAGGAGACGATGCGGCGCATGCGGCGTCTCATGCGCGAGCTCCGGGAGGAACGGGACCCCTCGTAGACTGGCCCCGTGCGCGCCGAGGGGGAGCTCCGGTTCCGCGAGATCCTCCGGCTCCCCGAGGTCCGGACCTCCGTGCTCGGCACCTTCGTCATCATGGCGGGGTTCGGCATCCTCTCGCCGATCCTGCCGCTCTACGCGCGGTCCTTCGGGGTGGGGCTCGACGCCGTCGGCCTCCTCGTCGCGGCCTTCTCCATCACCCGTCTCGCCGTGGACCCGTTCACCGGCGCGATCGTCGGCCGCCTCGGCGAGCGGCGCGCGGTGACGCTCGGCGCGGCCGCCGTCGGCGTCTCCTCGGCCCTCGCCGCGCTCGCGCCCACCTTCACCTGGCTCGTGGTCTTCCGGGGGCTCGGGGGGGCCGGCTCGGCGGTGTTCTTCTCCGGGCTGCTGACGTACCTGCTCCGGACGATCCCCGCGGAGCGGGTCGGGCGGGTCATGAGCGTCTGGTACGGCTCGTTCAACGTGTGGATCATCGCGGGCGAGCCCCTCGGCGGCGTCGTCGCCCACTGGTTCGGCCCCGCGAGCACGCTCTGGATCTACGCGGGCTCGTGCTTCCTCTCGGCGGCGGTGTTCGCGCGCTCGATGCACGGCACCGCCTCGTCCCCCCGGGCCGAGCGGCGCGCCGGGCTCCGCCGCCTCCCCTGGCGCCGGCCCCTCCTCGCGGTCCTGCTCGCGAACGGCGCT
>BEHO01000227.1 GCA_002898915.1 bacterium HR12 | reverse complement strand
GGGCGGTGCGGGGGCGAACGTCGGTGGTGAGCCAGGACCACAGCCCGGCGTAGGCGAGGGCCGACAGGCCGAGCCCGATCGCGGCCGGGCGCTCGCCGAGGGCGCTCGCCGCCCACGCCGTCACCAGGCTCGAGATCGTGAGCGTGAGCGTGATGAGGGCGTAGTCGATGGCGAAGATCCGCCCCCGCACGTGGTCGGGCGTGATGCGCTGCAGCCCGTAGGTGGAGAGCATCCACTGGGCGTCCCCGCCGACGTGGGCGAGGATGACGGTCGGAGCGGCCAGGAGCAGCGAGGGCATGAGGCCGAAGACCGTGTAGCCGACCCCGAAGACCGCGAGGGCGACCCCGATCGCGTGGAACAGGCGGCGGTCCCCCGGTCCCGCGGCCCACCGCCCGAGGAAGGGACCGATGAGCGCGCCGACCCCGCGGGCCGCCATGAGCACGCCGATCCCGATCGCGCCGGCCCGGTAGACGTTCTCCGCGAAGACCGAGAGCAGGACCATGACCCCGGCCGCCAGGCCGAACCCCGCCTTGACGGCGAGGAGCGCGAGCACGCGGTGGTCGCCCCGGGCGTACCGGGCGACCTCGACGGTGGCGGCCACGATCCCCGGGCGCTCGGCGCCGGGGTCGCGCGGCCCGGAGAACGGGCGACGGATCCGCGCGAGGAGCAGGGCCGAGGCGGCGAAGGAGGCGGCGTCCACGGCGAAGGCCGCGTCCCGTCCGAGGGTGGCCGCCACCACGCCGCCCGCCGCCGCGCCGAGGGCGAGCATCGTGCCCCACAGGGATCCGAACAGCGCGTTCGCCGGCCCCAGGTCCTCGGGGTCGACGACGTTGGGGAACGCCGCGCTCGAGGCGGGGTCGAAGACGGCGCTCAGGGAGGAGATTGCGGCGAGCAGGAGGTACGCGAGCCACATCGAGGCGGCGTCCTCGACGAGGAGGAACCCCAGGCAGAGCCCGGCCCGCACGAGGTCGCAGGCGACCATGAGCCGCCGCCGGTCGAGCCGGTCCGCGAGGTGGCCGCCGACCGGCGACATCAGGAAGAACGGGATCTCCTGGGAGACCACGAGGAGCGCGACGGAGACGGCCGAGCCGGTGAGCTCCAGCGCCAGCGCGAACAGGGCGACGAGGAGGAACCAGTCCCCGCCGAGGGAGATGAACGAGGCGAGGTACAGGCGTCGGAAGTCGGGGTTCCGTCGGAGGAGCGACAGGCCGGCCCGCAGGCCCCCCAGCGACTCCACCGGCTCGCCCACGGTCTGCAAGACTACAGGGGAGCACGTCCGAGGAGGGGACCACCATGCTCGAGGGGATCACCTGGTTCCGGCAGTCCGCGATGCGGTGGCGCGGGAACGGGCCCGTGGTCTACGTCGACCCGTGGGGCGTGACGGATCCCGAGCCCGCGGACCTCATCTTCATCACCCACGCCCACTTCGACCACTACCAGCCGGAGGAGATCGAGCGCCTGCGGGGCCCCGCGACGAAGATCGTGGCGCCCCGCGACGTGGCCCGGGAGCTCTCGGGCGACGTCACGTCGGTCGCCCCCGGCGAGTCGCACGAGGTGGGGGGCTTCCGCTTCGAGACGGTCCCGGCGTACAACATCGTCGAGGAGCGGCTCGAGATGCATCCGAAGCGCAACGGGTGGGTGGGGTACGTGTTCGAGTACGGCGGGCGCACCTACTACCACGGCGGGGACACCAACGCGCTGCCCGAGCTGGAGTCCCTCTCCACCCAGGTGGCGATGGTCCCCATCGGCGGGACCTACACGATGGACGCCCGTGAGGCGGCGGGCCTCGTGAAGGCGATGGGGCCGGAGCTCGCCGTGCCGATGCACTTCGGGTTCGTGGTGGGCTCGCCGTCGGACGCCGATCGGTTCCGCGAGGAGGCGGCCCCCGTGCCGGTGGAGGTGCTGGCCCCGACGAACCCCTTCGAGCAGCCGTAGGAGGAGCCCGCAGAGGAGCCCGCAGAGGAGGAAGGAGCACGGATGGCGCTCGGCTACGACAAGCCCCTGTACATCTTGGCCTTCGACCACCGAGGGTCGTTCCAGAAGAAGTTCTTCGGGGTGACGGGAGAGCCCACCCCGGAGGAGACCGCCCGCATCTCCGACGCGAAGCGGGTCATCTACGAGGGCCTGCTCCGCGCCCTGGACGAGGGCGTGCCGAAGGAGGCCGCCGGCGCCCTCGTCGACGAGCAGTTCGGGGCCGACATCGCGCGCGACGCGAAGGCGCGCGGCCTCACGCTCGCGATGCCCGTGGAGAAGAGCGGCCAGGACGAGTTCGACTTCGAGTACGGGGAGGACTTCGGCCGGCACATCGAGGAGTTCGACCCGACGTTCTCCAAGGTCCTCGTGCGCTGGAACCCCGAGGGCGACGCCGAGATGAACCGGCGGCAGGGCGAGCGCCTGAAGCGCCTCAGCGACTGGCTGCACGAGCGCGGCCGCCGGTTCCTGTTCGAGCTCCTCGTCCCCCCGCTGCCGCACCAGGTCGAGGCGGTGGGCGGCGACGAGAAGCGCTGGGACAGCGAGGAGCGCCCGAAGCTGATGCGGGAGGCGATCCGCCAGCTCCACGCCATCGGCGTCGAGCCCGACGTCTGGAAGATCGAGGGGATCGACCGGCGCGAGGACTGCGAGACGATCGCGGCCGAGTGCCGAGCCGACGGGCGCGACGGCGTGGCCTGCGTCGTGCTCGGCCGGGGCGCCGACGACGCGGCCGTGGACCACTGGCTGCGCACGGGCCGGGGGGTCCCCGGCTACATCGGCTTCGCCATCGGCCGCTCGATCTGGTGGAACCCGCTGCGGTCCTACGTCGACGGGCAGCTCGGCCGGGAGGAGGCTGCGAAGCAGATCGCCGCCAACTACCGCCGGTTCATCGACGTGTACGAGGCCGGGTAGGAGGCCGTGATGCCGGTCATCAAGACCATCGACGTGGTCGGGGTCTCGACGGAGTCCTGGAGCGACGCCGCGAAGCAGGCGCTCGCCGAGGCCGCGAAGACCATCCGGCACATCGAGCGGATGGACATCCTCGGCACGAGCGCCATCGTGCGCGACGGCAAGATCGCCGAGTACCACACCCACGTCCAGATCGCGTTCCGCCTGGAGCGCTGAGGGAGCGGGCGGGGCCGGGGTGGGCCCGGCCCCGCCGCCCCGGGGGGTCGGCCGGGCTGGCCGACCCCCCGGATACACTGGGGTCGTCATGCCGGCCTCCATCGTGATCGGGACCCAGTGGGGCGACGAGGGCAAGGGCAAGGCCACCGACTACCTCGCGGACCACATGGACTTCGTGGTCCGGTACCAGGGCGGGAACAACGCCGGCCACACCATCGTCGCGCAGGGGCACGAGCTGCGGCTGCACCTCGTGCCCTCGGGGATCCTGTACCCCCACATCACCTGGGTGATCGCGGACGGGGTGGTCGTGGACCCGCGGGTCCTGCTCGAGGAGATGGACGCGCTCGAGGCGCTCGGCCTCGACGTGAGCCGGCTGCGCGTCTCGAACAACGCGCACATGATCATGCCCTACCACCTCGAGCTGGAGAAGGTGACCGAGCGCTACCTCGGCAAGCACGCGCTCGGCACGACGAAGCGGGGCATCGGACCGGCGTACGCGGA
>BEHO01000226.1 GCA_002898915.1 bacterium HR12 | reverse complement strand
AGACCGGTGCGGGCTCGGGCTCGCGGTGGGCGCCTCCCGCCGAGACGATCGCCGCGACCGAGGCCACCACGATCCCGCCCGCGAGGATCGTCCGCAGGCCCACGTGCTCGTCCAGGATCAGCCACCCGAGGAACACGGCGACGACCGGATTCACGTAGGCGTAGGTCGAGACGAGCGAGGTGCGGGCCACGCGTAGCAGCCAGAGGTACGCGCTGAAGCCGCCCCAGGAGCCCACGACGATCAGGTAGGCGAGGGCGAGCACCGAGGCGCGCGAGAACCCCGCGACGTCGATCCGGCCGAGCTCGCCGGCGAGGACCCCCGCGGCGGCGAGCGCGGCGCCGCCCACGAGCATCTGCATCCCCACCCCCACGAGCGGCCGGCGCGGCAGGTGGGCCGTCCGCGAGACGAGGGAGCCGGTGGCCCAGGAGAGCGAGGCGCCCACCGCGACGAGCATCCCGACCGGGTCCACGCGCCCGGTCACGTTCACGCCGACGAGCAGCGCGGCGCCGCCGAACCCCGTGACGAGGCCGATCACCGCCCGGGGCGGAAGGCGGCCGCCGAAGAACAGCCGGTCGAGGAGGGCCATCCAGAGCGGCACGAGCGCGATCAGGAGGGCCGTGATGCCCGAGGGGATCGTCTTCTCCGCCCACACGACGGCCCCGTTACCCCCCAAGACGAGCAACAGGCCCACGGCCGCGGCGCCGCGCCAGTCCGCCGGCGTCGGCCGGTCGCCCTCGGCGTCACCGCGGCGGACGGCCCACGCGTACAGGAGCGCGCCGGCGACGAGGAACCGCAGGGAGGCCGCGAGGAGCGGCGGCAGGGTCTGGTTCACGACGCGGATCGCGAGGTACGTCGTGCCCCAGATCACGTAGACGGCGGCGAGCGCCAGCCAGATGGCCGCGAGCCGCGGCCGCGAACCCGCATCCACGGCCGCCCGCGACATGCCCCTCACGATACGGGACCCGGCAGCGACCGATGGCGGATCGCGGTGGGCCGGCGCCGGTCGCCCGGGACGGTGGGTTGCGCGCGGCCCGCCCGAGGCGCACCATGGGAACGGGCCCCGAGGCGGATGGGAGCCGACGTGTCGATGGGACCATGGCCGTCCCGGCGCGAACGGCGGCGCCTGCTCTGGTGGATGGGCTGGGTCGTCGTCGGCGTGGGCGTGACGATCGCGGTGCTCCTCCCGGCCCGGAGCGGGTGCTCGATCACGAACGAGTTCGACTGCGGCTCCGCCGTGCCGCTGATCCGGATCGCCGTCCTCGCCCTCACCGGCATCCTGGCCACGTTCCTCGCCTTCGTGGGGTCCGGCCCGAGGTAGGACGGAGAGGACGGCGACCACGGGAGCCAGCGCCACCCTCCGGGAGACCCGCCTCCGGTACCCTTAGCTCGTCATGGCCGAGGGGTACGAGACCGTCATCGGGCTCGAGTGCCACGTCGAGCTCTCGACCGCCACGAAGATGTTCTGCGGGTGCCGGAACGTCTTCGGCGCGCCCCCGAACACGAACGTCTGCCCCGTGTGCCTCGGACTGCCGGGCTCGCTGCCGGTGCCGAACGAGCGGGCGATCGAGTACATCGTGAAGATCGGCCTCGCCCTGGACTGCGAGATCGCCCCGCGCTCGGTGTTCCACCGGAAGAACTACTTCTACCCGGACATGCCGAAGAACTTCCAGATCAGCCAGTACGACCTCCCCGTGTGCGTGAACGGCCACCTCGACATCGAGGTCGACGGCGAGGTCCGGCGGATCGGGATCACCCGGGTGCACATGGAGGAGGACACCGGGAAGACCTCCCACGGCAGCGCGAGCGGGAGGATCCACGAGGCCGACTACGCCCTCGTGGACTACAACCGCGCCGGGGTGCCCCTCGTCGAGATCGTCTCCGAGCCCGACCTCCGCAGCCCGGAGGAGGCCGCGGCGTACCTGCGCGAGCTCCGGGCGACGCTCGAGGCCCTCGGCGTCTCCGACGTGAGGATGGAGGAGGGGTCGCTCCGCTGCGACGCGAACATCTCCACCCGCCGCGTCGGCGAGGAGGGCTTCGGCGTCAAGGTCGAGATCAAGAACCTGAACTCGATCCGCTCCCTCGAGCGGGCGCTGCGCTACGAGCAGGAGCGGCAGCGGGCGGCGCTGGAGGCGGGGGAGACGCTGGTGCAGGAGACGCGCCACTTCGACGAGGACCGGGGCACGACCCACACCCTCCGCTCGAAGGAGGAGGCCTTCGACTACCGCTACTTCCCGGAGCCGGACCTCCCGCCCCTGGAGCCGGACCGGGCCTGGGTGGAGGCGCTCCGGGCGAGCCTCCCCGAGCTCCCCGCCGCCAAGCGCGCCCGGTACGAGCGCGAGCTCGGCCTCCGGCCCGAGCAGGCGGTCCGCCTCGCGAGCTCGAAGGCCGAGGCCGCGTTCTTCGAGGAGGCGGTGGCCCTCGGCGCCGAGCCCGTGGCGGCGGCGAACTGGATCACCCAGGACCTGGCGGGGATGCTGAACAAGGCCAAGGTGGAGCTCGCCGAGGCCAAGGTCACCCCGCGCCACATCGCCGACGTGGTGCGCCTGGTCGCCGACGGCACGATCTCGTCCACGGGGGCGAAGCAGGCCCTCGAGGTCGCCGTGGAGACGGGGGAGGAGATCGAGGCCATCGTCGAGGCGCGGGGGCTCCGGCAGGTGACCGACGCGGCCGCGCTCGCGGCCTGGGTGGACGAGGTGATCGCCGCCAACCCCGGCCCCGTCGAGCAGTTCCGGGCCGGCAAGGAGGGCGTGCTCGGGTTCCTCGTGGGGCAGGTCATGAAGCGCTCCGGTGGCTCGGCGGACCCGCGGGCCGTGAACGAGCTCCTGCGGGAGCGCCTCGCGGGCGGCTGACGGGGGACCCGTGCGGGTCCGTCCGCCGAGCCCCCCGCAGCCGTGGTGGCGCCGTGCGGTGCTGGGGCTGGGGGCGCTCGTCGCGGCGCTCCTCCGGCCGATCGGCGCGATGTGGCGCTCGGACCGGCCGCTCGACGCCTACGGGCTCGTCCAGCTGTCGTCCTCGGCGGGGGACGCGCTCGTCGCGATCGCGCTGGCCGGCTCGATCTTCTTCGAGGTCCCGGTGGGGGAGGCTCGCGTCAAGGTCGCCGCGTACCTCGCGCTCACGATGGCCCCCCTGGCGCTCGCCGGGCCGCTCCTCGTGCCGCTCCTCGACCGCGCCGGGCCCCGGCGCGCGATCTCCTTCGGCGCCGCGGCGGGCCGGGCCCTGGCCTGCGCCTACGGCGCGTCCCGGGTGACGACGCTCGTGCTGTTCCCCGTGGCCTTCGCGCTGCTCGCGCTGCAGCGGGTGCACGCGATCACGCGGCACGGCCTGGCGCTCGCGTACGCGGGGGGCGAGCAGGGCCTGGTCCGCGCCAACTCGCGCCTGGGGCGGATCTCGGTCGGGGGCGTGCTCCTCGCGTCGGGCCCGGGCGTGCTCGTGTTCCGGCTCGCCGGGGCCACGCCGACCCTGTACCTGGCGGCGGCGGTCTACGCCGCCTCCGCGCTGCTGAACCTGCGGCTCCCGCACCCCCGCGTCCCGCGGCGGGCCCCGCGCGAGGTGGGTCGCCTGGGGCGCCTTCCCGAGCTCACGGCGCCGGCGATCGGCGCGGCGGGGCT
>BEHO01000225.1 GCA_002898915.1 bacterium HR12 | reverse complement strand
AGGTGAGGAAGATGGCGGTGGAGGACCAGAGGTCGCTCCGCATGATCGCGTTCACCACCCGCGTCACGTGGGCCTGGCCCCTGGTGAGGGGCGCGCCGTTGCCGGGGTGCTCGCTGTTCCGGCCGGCCGGCATGACCCAGGACACGGCGGGGAGGGTCCCGTCGGCGATCTCGCGGAACAGGTCGGCGTGGAGCCGGATCCTGTCGAGGTCGTCCTGCTCGTGGGTGGTGGTGAAGGAGGGCAGCGGGTTCTGCGCCGGTGGGGTCCCGCGCCGACCCTCACCGAGGCGAGGGCAGGGCTCATCCGGCGAGCGGCACGTGTCGTTCCCGACGTAGTAGGCCCAGGACACGCCGGCCTCGGTCAGGAGGTACGTGATCGGCGTCCAGGCGTACAGCGGCGGGTGCGCCCCGTGCCGCTGGAGATCGACCAGGTCCTCCAGACCGAGGTCCGATCGGCACGACATGGGGTCGGAGGGATCGGTGCACCGGGCCGCCCACGCCGAGACCAGGTACAGGTGCGCCGGGAGCGTCCAGGAGTCCGCCGGCGCGAACAGGTGGTCCTGGAGCACGAAGCGCTCGGCGTAGGCCCAGTAGTTCGGGATCTCCCGGGCGTCGTGGTAGCCCATCACGTCGGGCTGGCCCTCGGGCCCGAGGTCGTCCCGGCACGAGCGGAGCGAGCGATCGTCCGCGCAGGCGTTCGGCCCGGCCACCAGGGTCCGGATGAAGCCGTCCATCCGGCCCCCGTGCACGTCGAGGTCCGAGTGGCGCTGCCCGTGCGGCCCGCCCTGCTGCACCAAGGTCGGATCGTGGTACGGAGGCACGCAGCGGTCGAGCACGGGGTCGGGGACGCAGACCTTCGGCTCCCCGTCCTTGCCCATCGGGATCCCCTCGGCCCCGGGGAAGGTGCCGAAGTAGTGATCGAAGGACCGGTTCTCCTGGACGATGAAGACGAGGTGCCGCAGCGTCTCGCGGGCCCGGTCCAGCCGGGTCTCGGGGCCGCTCGAGACCGCCGGGGGACCGGCCGTGGGGGCCTCGGTGGCGGACGACGGACCCGTGGCCCTCCCGGCGCTCCCCTCCCCGGGCGCGGCGGTGCAGGCCGCGGCGAGGATCGCGCACGCCAGCACGGCGGCCGGGAGGCGGCTCGGGCCGAGCACGCCGGGGACCCTACCAGGGCGTCGGGGCCCCCGCCCGGTGTGGGAGCATGGAGAGGTCCGCACACCGTAAGGAGACGCAGCGATGCAGCGGTACGTGACCCCCTCCGGCAACACCCTGGTCACCGTGATCCCCGGCGACGGCATCGGGCCCGAGGTCGTCCGCAGCGCCCAGCGGATCGTGGAGGCCTCCGGCGCGAGGATCGAGTGGGAGGAGTGCGAGGCCGGCGCCGAGGTCTTCCGCAAGGGGCTGCCCTCGGGCGTACCCGAGGAGACCATCGAGTCCATCCGCAAGACCCGGGTCGTCCTCAAGGGGCCTCTGGAGACCCCCGTCGGCTACGGCGAGAAGAGCGCCAACGTCACCCTCCGCAAGCTGTTCGAGACCTACGCCAACGTCCGCCCGGCGCGTGAGCTCCCCGGGGTCCGCACCCCCTACAGCGGGCGCGGGATCGACCTCGTCATCGTCCGGGAGAACGTGGAGGACCTCTACGCCGGGATCGAGCACATGCAGACGCCGGGCGTGGCCCAGACGCTGAAGATCATCTCCCGCAAGGGCTGCGAGAAGATCGTGCGGTTCGCCTTCGAGCTCGCCCGGGCCGAGGGGCGCAGGTCCGTCACCTGCGCCACGAAGGCCAACATCATGAAGCTCTCCGAGGGGATGCTGAAGCGCACCTTCGAGGAGATCGCGCCGGAGTACCCCGACATCGAGTCCTGGCACCTCATCGTGGACAACACGGCCCACCAGCTCGTCAAGCGCCCCGAGCAGTTCGACGTGATCGTCACGACGAACATGAACGGGGACATCCTCTCCGACGAGTCGAGCGCCCTCGTCGGCGGCCTGGGGTTCGCGCCCAGCGCGAACATCGGGAACGACGTGGCGATCTTCGAGGCGGTCCACGGCTCGGCGCCGAAGTACGCGGGCAAGGACGTGATCAACCCGACGGCGCTGATCCTGACGGCGGTGATGATGCTCCGGTACCTGGGCGAGTTCGAGCCCGCGGCGGCGATCGAGCACGCGGTCCTCGTCACGCTGGAGCAGGGGATCCTCACCGGCGACGTCGTCGGCTACGACAAGGGGGTTTCGACCTCCGCGTACACCGAGGCCATCATCGGCAACCTCGGCAAGCGCTCGGAGCGCTGGCAGGTGCGCGAGTACAAGCCGATCCGCCTGCCCTCCTTCGACCCCCGGCCCGACTACGTCCACCCGTCCTCCCGGCGGGTGGTCGGCATCGACCTGTTCGTGGAGTCGGACCTCTCGGCCGAGGAGCTCGGGCGCAGCATGGAGGAGCTCGTGAAGGACACGGCCTTCACGCTGAAGATGATCGCGTGCCGAGGTACGCAGGTCTACCCGCCGACCGGGGCCATCACCGACATCGTGGACGCCTCGTACTGCCGCCTGATGCTGAAGGAGCCCGCCGAGGACGTCCCGGACGAGGCCGTGGCCCAGCTCCTCGCCCGCGTCTCGAGCCGCCACCGCTGGACCCACATCGAGAAGCTGCACGAGTTCGACGGCGAGCCCGGGTACACGCGCTCCCAGGGCGAGAACTAGGCGCGCTCAGATCAGTCGCGGCTGCGGCTCGACGTCGTAGACGGGGCGGCCGTCCTCGAGCCGCGCGTTCGGGTGGAGCGCGTGCGGGTGCTCGCCGTCGTCGAGGAGGTGGACGACCTCGCAGCCCGCGGCGAGGAGGGCGTCGGCGAGCATCCGCCGGTGGCAGCGCCACCAGAGCGTCTCGGCGCACATCACCGCGACCCGTCGCTCGCGGGCCATCGCGATCAGGCGATCGAGCCCCCGCCGGAACGCCGGCGTGTCCATGTGGTCCGCGTAGCCGGCGAAGGCCCGGTTGGCGAGCGCGGTGTGGCGGGATCCGGGCGCGGGCGAACGGAACCCGCCGAGCTCCTCGCCCATCCAGACGTAGCCGATCCCGGCCGCGGCCAGAGCCTCGGCGAGGGCCTCCCGCCCGTACTGGGGGTTCCGGCGGGAGCTCGGGAAGCGCCGGACGTCGACGAGGACCTCCACGCCGGCCCTCCGGAGGAGCACGAGGAAGGCCTCGAGCGGCCGCCTGCCGTGACCGACGGTGAGGACCGTGGGCCCCACGGACCCGAGCCTATCCGCGCTGCTACACTTCTCCGCGGCCTCCGGTGAGGCCACCTCGCCGGGGTCCTGAGGTCCCATCGTCTAGTGGCCTAGGACACCACCCTCTCAAGGTGGAGACACGGGTTCGAATCCCGTTGGGACTACCAGCCCCGAGCGGCCGGCGAGCCGGCCCGGGGCGCCGCCCGACCCCGCTCGACCGTCCGGCGGGGCCCGGGCCCGGACCGACGGGTCGTTCGGAGGAGGCGTCATGCGCTGGTTCCGACCGCTCGCCCTCGGCGCCGTGCTCGTGCTCCTCGGCTGGCCGGCGCCGGCCGTGGGGCAGGTGGCGTCGAGGCTGCACGTCACCACCCCCTACCCGACCGTCACGATCGCCCCCGGGGAGGAG
>BEHO01000224.1 GCA_002898915.1 bacterium HR12 | reverse complement strand
CGCGCGCAGCTCTCGACGTCGTCCACGAGGTAGCCGGTCACCCCGTCCACGACTTGGAGGCGGATGCCCCCCGTGTTGCCGCCGACGACGGGCTTGCGCTTCCACATCCCCTCGGCGACGACGAGACCGAACCCCTCGCGGATCGACTTCTGGACGATGACCCAGGCGGCCTGCTGGAACACGTTGATCTCGAGATCGCCGACCCCCTGCAGGTTCGTGAACAGGTGGATGTCGGGGTCGCCGGCCCGGTGTTCCTCGGTCAGGTCGAGGTAGCGGAGCCCCTCGGGATCGTCGGTGGCGAGCGAGCCGGCCATGATCAGCTGGACGTCGGGCACCTCCTTGCGGACGAGCCGGTAGGCGTCGATGACGCCGAGCGGGTCCTTCCACGGGTCGAAGCGGGAGACCTGCACGATGATGGGTCTGGCCGGATCGATCCCGTACGCGGCGAGGACCTCGACGATCGTCTCCGGGCTCACCGGGCGGTTCTTCACCGAGAGGGGGTCGATGGACGGCGGGATGAAGGCGAGCCGCGGCCCCTCGATGCCGGGACGCGCGAACTCCGGGAGGGTGAAGATCGCCGCGTCGTACCGGTTCACGAGGGGTTCGAAGAAGCTCCAGACCGGCTCGTGGGGGGCGGAGAGGTCGATGTGGCACCGCCAGATCCAGGTCCCCGAGCGCCGGCCCTGCTCCTCGAGCACGCGGAGCACCGCCGCCGGCTGGGGATCGTGGACCAGGTAGACGTCGAAGTCGTCGGGGATCTCCGCGGCGTTGGCCACGATCCGGTCCCAGTACGTCGCCGCCATCCGGGGCGTCCACTCCACCGCCTGGCCCTGGAGGGCGTTGTGGACGGCCTTGGTCACGGCGAAGTAGTCGTCGGATCCCTGGAGCACGGCCCAGGTGGTTCCGATCCCGAGGTCGTTGAGGAGCGGGACGTGGGTGTAGAGGAGCTCGGCCACCCCACCGCCGAAGGAGGTGCTGTTCAGCTGGAGGAGCCGCAGGCCCTGGAGCGGTCGGGCCACCTCCCGCAGGCGGTCGACGGCCTCCTCCCCCGCCGCCTCGGCGTAGTCGGCGACGTGCTTGTCGGGCACCGGGACGGTGGCGAGCACGGCACCGAGTCTATCGGTCCCCCCGCCCGAGCAGGGCGTCGACCGCCTCGGCGAACCCCACGCCGTAGGCGCCGGCGGTGACCTCAACCCCCCGCGGGGGAGCCCCCGGGAGCGCGGCGAGGCCGTTGCGGACGAGGAAGCAGCGCCCCACCTCGGCGGCGAGCTCGACGTCGGCGGGGGAGTCGCCGATCGCGGCGGTCCGGTCCCGGGGCACGCCTCGCAGCTCCCGATGTCGGCGCACGGCAGACGCCTTCGAGACCCCCCGAGGGAGCAGGTGGTAGGCGCGGACCTCCGGCACGTCGAGCCCGGCCGGAGGCCGGCGCAGGCGCCCGTTGTCGCGGAGCGCCGCCCACCCGAAGCCGGCCGCCCGGAGGACGTCGTCGGCTTCGGCCGGCTGCACGAGACCCTGGAACATCAGCGAGACCTCGGTCCAGGGCGCCACGGGGAGCAGGCGCCCCGGGAAGCGCTCGAGGAGCAGGGCGGCCGCGCCCGAGCGCCGGAGCTCCTCCGCGGGCCGGACGCCGACGGGGGCCGCGCCCGTGTCCACGATCTCGCGGCCGTCGTCGAGCACCAGGAGCCCGCCGAGTTCGGCGATGAAGGCCCGGGCGCCGAGGATCCGGGCCGGCTCGACGAGGCCGCGCCGGGTCCGCCCGGACACGAGGACGAGCTCCACGCCCGCCCGGTGCAGTCGGAGCAGGGCCTCGGCCGCGGCCGCGGTCGGACCCCCCTCGGGATCGGCGAACAGGGATCCGCCCGGCCCGAGGAGGGTCCCGTCGAGGTCGGCGTACAGGATCCGGAGGCCCTGCGAGCTCGGCGTTTCCTCCATTGACACCTCCGTGCCCCGACCCTACAGTGCCGGTGGGTGGGTCGTCCGTGCTGAAGATCTCGCAGAAGCTCGAGTACGCGATGCGCGCCATGATCGAGCTCGCCCTCCGCCGGGAGGAGGGGCGGCTCGTTCCGGCGCGGGAGATCGCGCAGGCGCAGCAGATCCCGCTCCGCTTCCTGGAGCAGCAGCTCCGCGCGTTGCACAAGGCGGGGCTCGTCGAGAGCTTCCGGGGGGCGGGCGGCGGGTGCCGGTTGGCGCGGGCTCCGGAGGAGATCCGCGTGGCCGACATCGCCGACGCGATCGAGGGCCAGCTGTACCCCATGTTCTGCCTCGAGCCGTCGGACCACCGCTGCTTCGCCGACTCCCGCTGCGGCCTCCAGGGCTTCTGGGGGGACGTGGCCCGGGCGATCCAGGAGGTGTTCGAGGAGACGACGGTGGCGGATCTCGTGGTGCGCCACCGGCGGAGCGGAGCGCCGCTCGTGTTCACGCGGGAGCAGCTGCTCTCGCGCCTCGGCTGAGTCGGCTGGTTCGGGTCCCGGCGCCCCTCAGGCGGTCTTGCCGAGGATCCGCATCACCTTCGTGCCGCACACGGGACAGGTCCCCTGGGCCGCCTTCCGCCCGTTCTTGAGCTCGACGACCTGGCCCTCGAACGTGCGCTTGGCGCGGCACTTCACGCAGTAGGCCTCGTACGCGGCCACGGCGCCCTCCTTCCCCCGACACCCTCGAGGCCGCCGGATGGCGGCCCCGTACCTAGGATGCTCGCCCGAGGGGACCCTCGATGCAAGCACCGAGGGCGGGAGGCCGGAGGACCGGGCGACGTCCCGCCGGTCGGCCCTGGAGGGGCTCGCGCGTTCCCAGGCCCTCCGGATACGATGGCGGGCACACTGCCGAGATGGAGGTCCACGATGGCCGAGTCCCAGCAGCAGATCGCCGCGCTCCTGTCGGAGCATCGGGTGTTCGAGCCGCCTCCGGAGTTCACGGCCAACGCGGTCGTGAAGGACCCCTCGATCTACGAGCGGGCGGCGGCCGATCCGGAGGGGTTCTGGGCCGAGCAGGCCGAGCGGCTCACCTGGTTCCGGCGCTGGGACACGGTGCTGGAGTGGACCCCGCCGTTCGCGAAGTGGTTCGTGGGGGGGAAGCTGAACGCCGCGTACAACTGCCTCGACCGGCACGTCGAGGCGGGGGGCGGCGACAAGGTCGCCTACTACTGGGAGGGGGAGCCCGGCGACCGGCGCGTCATCACCTACGCGCAGATGCTCGAGGAGGTCGGCCGGTTCGCGAACGCCCTCAAGGCGCTCGGCGTACGCCGGGGCGACCGGGTCGCGATCTACATGGGGATGGTCCCGGAGCTCCCGATCGCCATGCTCGCCTGCGCCCGGATCGGGGCCCCGCACTCCGTGGTCTTCCGCGGGTTCTCCTCTGAGGCCCTCCGCGATCGGATCCAGGACGCGGAGGCGAAGGTGCTCATCACCCAGGACGGCGGCTACCGGCGGGGCCAGGTGGTGGAGCTGAAGAAGGCCGCGGACGAGGCCCTGACCGCGTGCCCGAGCGTCGAGCACGTGATCACCGTGCGGCGCACCGGCGGCGACCACCCGTTCACACCGGGGCGGGACCTCTGGTACCACGACCTCATCGCCGAGCAGCCGGCCGAGTGCCCTCCCGAGGAGATGGACGCGGAGGACGTCCTGTACCTCCTCTATACGAGC
>BEHO01000223.1 GCA_002898915.1 bacterium HR12 | reverse complement strand
CCAGGGGAGGGCCGAGAGGGGGAAGGTCGGCCCCTCCGGGAACCCGAGGCGCGTCTCGCCCGCCAGGGCGAAGATGGTCGCCAGTCCCTGCTCGTGGTCGAAGAGGCTCAGACCCGCCCGATCGAAGGGGAGGATCCGACGCAGACCCTCCAGCGCGGCGACGGCGACATCCCTGGGGTCGGCGGCCTGGAGGATCCCCCGGTCGAGCTCGTGGAGGGCCTCGAGGCGCGTGAGGAGGCGCTCGCGCTCGGCCCGGGCCCGGATCGAGGCGATCCCGAAAGCGAGGTCCTCGGCCAGATCCCGCAGGAGCGCGACCTCCCCCTCGGTGAACGCCTCCGGCTCGGCGGCGTAGATGTTGAGCGCGCCGAGCACCTCGCCCTCCACGCGGAGGGGCAGCGCGAGGCTCGCGCCGTAGCCGCGCTCGCGCGCGAGGCGCCGCCACGGCTCCATCCGCGGGTCCTCGGCGATGCGCTGCGCGACCACGGGCTCCCCGGTGCGGATCGCCGTCCCGGTCGGCCCGCGGCCGCGAGGCTCATCCGCCCAGGTGAGGTCGATCGAGGACAGGTACCCCGCCTCGAACCCCGCCCAGGCCACCGGCTCCACGCTCCGGCGCTCGTCGTCCCGGCGGTACCCGACCCAGGCCATCCGGTACCCGCCCTCCTCCACCACGATCCGGCAGATCTCGCGCAGGAGCTCGCGCTCGTCACGGCTCCGGAGCATCGCCTGGTTGCAGGCGCGGATCGCCCGCAGGGTCCGGTTCAGGTGGAACAGCTCGCTCTCCATCCGCCGTCGGGTCGAGAGGTCCGACACCACCGCCGCCAGGGTCCGGCCCTCCGGGCCCTCGAGCGCGGTGAGCGCGATCTCCACCGGCACCTCGGAGCCGTCACGACGTCGCGCCGTGAGCTCCCGGCGCCCCTCCATCCCTCGGGGTGTCGGCTCCTGGAGGAACCGCTCGACGAAGCCCGCGTACCGTGCGCGGTCGGGCTCCGGGACGAGCTCCTCGAGACGGTGGCCGACCAGGGCCCCGGGCTCGTACCCGAAGATCGACTCGGCCGCCGGGTTCGCGTACGCGATCCGGCCATCGGGCTCGAACAGGAGCACCCCGTTCGGGCTGTGGTCCATGAAGGCGTGGAGCCGCTCCTCCACCTGCCGCGCCCGCTCGTGGGCGGCGCTCCTCGCGATCTCCGCCCGGGCGCGCTCGCGGACGGCGCCGCGCACGAGCCCGAAGGCGAGGGCCGCGGTTACGGCCACGAAGGCCCAGCCCTTCGCGGTCTGCGCCAGGGAGCGCGCGGTGGGATCGCGGACGAGGAGATCGACGGCCCGGTCCGATACCAGGATCCAGGCGGCCCCGAGCACCGCGTAGATGGCCGCCGCGCGCAGCGCGGGCCGCACGCCGAGGCGCGCCGGATCGTCGGGCCCCGTGGTCGCCCGATCGTTGCTGTCAGCCGCCTCCAACCCCAGCCATGCTCCGTGCCGTTGCGCTTCTCCATTATCGCGCCGGTGGTCGCGGCGGTGCTCCACGGGTCACGTGTGGAAGAGCCAGTCGATGGAGCCCTCGAAGCGGCGCCGGAGCTCCCGGGGGAGCTCGGGATATCGCTCGAGCGTGGGGTCCCGCTCGATCAGCTCGAAGGCCCGGGCCCGGGCCCGCTTGACGAGCTCCAGGTCCTCGGCGAGGCGCGCGAGCTTCAGGTCCGGCATCCCCGACTGCCGCACGTCGAAGAGCGTGCCCTCGCCCCGCAACCGGAGGTCCTCGTCGGCGAGCTCGAAGCAGTCGGTGGTGCGCGCCATCGCCGCGAGCCGTGCCGCGGCCTCCTCGCTCCGCCCCGCCGAGCCGTCGAAGAGCACGCACGTGCCGGGGTACTCGCCCCGACCGATCCGCCCTCGGAGCTGGTGAAGCTGGGCGAGCCCGAACCGCTCGGCGTTCTCCACGAGCATGACCGTGGCGTTCGGCACGTCCACGCCGACCTCGACGACCGTGGTCGAGATCAGCACGTCGTGACGACCCGAGCGGAAGGCCTCCATCACGCGCTCCTTCTCCGCCGGCCGCATCCGCCCGTGGAGGAGCGCGAGGGAGAGGTCGGGGAACACCTCCTCGGCGAGGCGACGGGCCTCGGCCTCGGCCGCTCGGACCTCGGTCTTGTTCGCCTCGTCGATCGCGGCGCACACGATGAAGGCCTGCCGACCCGCCCGCACCTCCCGCCGCACGAGCTCGTAGGCGTCCTCGCGCTCGCGCTCGGTGCGGGCGATGAGGGTGCGCACGGGCCGCCGCCCCGCCGGCATCTCGTCCAGGACGACGACGTCCAGGTCCCCGTAGTAGGTGAGGGCGAGCGTCCGGGGGATGGGGGTGGCCGTCATGATCAGCACGTCCGGCGAGACCCCCTTGCCCTTGAGCGCCATCCGCTGGTGGACGCCGAACCGGTGCTGCTCGTCGATGACCGCGAGCGAGAGGTCCGCGAAGCGCACGCCCTCCTGCACGAGCGCGTGGGTGCCGACGACGAGATCCACCTCCCCCCGGGCGATCCCCTCCAGGATCCGCTCCCGGTCCCTGCCGGTGACGGCCGCGGTGAGCGCCGCGTAGGTGAGGGGCGCCGGGTCCCGCGCCGACCCCTCGAACAGGGAGGGCTGGGGCGCGCCGGCCCCGGACTCCGCCGCCACGTCGAGGTACGGCACGGCGCCGATCGGGCCGAGGAGCTCGGTCACGGACCGGACGTGCTGGGCCGCGAGGACCTCGGTCGGCGCCATGATCGCCGCCTGGTGGCCGGACTGGATGGCGACGAGGGCGGCGTGGAGCGCGACGAGGGTCTTCCCGGAGCCCACGTCGCCCTGGAGCAGGACGTTCATCGGCCTCGGCCGAGCCATCGCGGCGTCGATCTCGGCCATCGCCCGGCGCTGGGCGGCGGTCGGCTCGAAGGGGAGGGTCGCCTGGAGGCGCTCGACGAGGGGGCCGGCCGGCTCGTGGGCCACGCCCACCTGCTCGGCCTCCACCCGGTGCTTGCGGAAGGCCACCCCGAGCTCGAGCACGAACAGCTCGTCGAACTTCAATCGGCGCTCGGCCTCGCGGCGCTCCTCCTCCGACGAGGGGAAGTGGATCGCCCGCAGGGCGGCGTCGAGGTCGAGGAGCCCCTCGGCCCGTCGGATCTCGGCCGGCAGCGGATCGGGGATCCTGGGGAGCCGGGCGAGCGCCCGGTGCACGAGCTCGCGGATCGTCCGGGTCGAGACCCCCTCGGTCGCGCGGTGGACCGGGGTGATCCGCCCCGTGTGGACGAGGTCCACGTCCCCGCCCCGCAGCAGCCCGACCTCCTGGTTCGTGAGCTGCAGGTGCCGGCCCCGACGCTCCACGATCCCCCAGGCGGCGAGCTCGTACCCGGGCCGGTAGGTCTGCGCGACCCACGGCTGGTTGAAGAAGATCAGGTCGAGGTACCCGGTCCCGTCCCCGATCTCGACCGTCACCATGCTGAGCCCGCGCCGACGGGTCGGGCGCGCCTCGATCTTCCGCACCCGACCGATCACCGTGGCGGTCTGTCCGATCCGGAGCTCGCTGATCCGTTGCACGCGCGAGCGGTCGATGTACCGGCGTGGGTAGTGGTGGAGGAGGTCTCCCACCGTGCGGATCCCGAGCCCCTCGGCCAGGGCCTCGTG
>BEHO01000222.1 GCA_002898915.1 bacterium HR12 | reverse complement strand
CGGCCGATCCTCCTCCCGATCCGCTCCACGGAGAGCGTGCGGACCTGGCTGATCTTGACCCACGACCGTTTCGGAAGGCCCGCCCCGGTCAGCTCGAGGGTGAGGGGGAACCCAGCCCGCTGCGGCTGGCTGGTGATCGCGACCGCGATGACCGTGCCCGAGCGCTCGTTGAACACGTCGTGGCTCAGGATGAGCACCGGGCGACGGCCGGCCTGCTCCCGACCGCGAGCCGGACTGAGATCGGCCCAGCGGACCTCGCCCCTCAGTACCCGGGCCATGAGGCGAGCTCCGCGGACATCCCCTCCTCGGCCAGCGCCTTCTCCAACGCCGGATCCAGCTTGGCGCACTCACGCGCCAATCGCTCCCGGTCGAGGCGAGCGAGCTTCTCCTCGAGGGCCACCTCGATCGCTCGGCTGCGGCTCGGGAACACGCCCTCGCGCACGAGGCGATCCACCTGCGCAAGCGCCTTTTCATCCAGCGACACCGCCACCTTCGACCGACCCATGGGCCCACCTCCGGTATGAAGATACTTCATACCGTCTCCGGGCGGGGGGTCGCCGGGGCGAGATGGTGGGGAACAGGTCCCCACCGCCACACCAACCCGCTAGCGGGCTGTTGGTGGCTACGCCACGTCCCCTCACCCTGTGCCGCCCACCGCGAAGAACGCCTCCTGGCGGAACCCCGACGGCTCCGGCTGTCGGCGCAGGCGATACACCATCCTGTTGCCTCCCTCGTTGAACCGCTCGAGGTGCGGGTACCTCATGCCCCAGGTGCGAGGCCACTCAACCATGAAGAGCTCCGGACTGCCCCTCACTTCCCGCGCGTCGACCTCGTCCGTTCCTCTGGTGAGGAGGAGAGCGTGCACGAGCCATGGAGCCAGGACGGGCGGCGCGGGGAGCCGTTCTCCGGGCACCACTGCCGGGGCTCCCCTCCGCCCGGCCACCACACCGAGGTTCCGGAGCGTCCGGGTCACGGCCCGTGCGGCTACGTCCACCTCGGGCCTGTCCCCCCAGCGAGCCCTCAGCCGACGCCGGATGCTGGTCAGACGCGCTTCTGCGTGCAGCGACAGCTCCCGCCCGAGGGCAGCGCAGACGTCGCCGAAGAAGGAATACGTGGCCAGCATGGCGCCGACGTGCAGGAGCCGGGGATCACCGAGGCCCGAAGCCCGCCCGAGCGCCCAGTCCACACAGGGCTTGGCCTCCTCTGGCGGATCCAGCCAGATGTGGGAGAGGACGGTCAGGCGTTTATCCCACCGGGCGGACAGATCCAGTCGGTCGCGCAGACGCGAGGCCAGGATCGTCCGCGCTGTGTCAGACCGGGCCTCCGAAGCCACCTGCAACGCCACATCGAGCCAGACGGACTCGAGTGCGCGGTCCATGATCGCGTCGCGCTTCACGGCTCCACCCTGGCTATCGGGACGACTACCTCGTCCAGGCTGATCCCCCCGTGCGTCACACGGAGGCCGCTGCTGAAGTATCCCCCGCGCCCGGGCGCGAACAGCGGATAGCACACGCCCTCCGGGATCCCGGGCGGATCCCAGGCGATCCCCTCGACGCGAGCAGCTTCACGGAGGATCGGGTCCGGATACCACCTGACCCGGACCCCGGCTGACTCGACCGCCAACCCCTCGTGCACGCGCCCAAGCGCCTCGGACTCCAGGTTCCCATGGTCCGACGTCACCCAGACCTCGTATCCGGCATCGACCGCCTGTGCAACCAGGGAGCGGAGGAACCCGTGAGCCGCCCAGTCCAGGAGACCCGCGGCCATCTGCGTGTCGCCGAGCAGATGAGCCCCGTGCATGATCTCGTCGACCGCGTTCACCACCACCCCGATGATCCGGGCCCGACCGAGGGGGAGATCCGCATCCCGCGGGCCGCCGCTGACGCGAGCGTAGGACACCCCACCGACACCCACCCCTTCGCCCTCCCAGAACTCGCGCCAGCGCCGTGCGTCCACGCTCGTCTCTCGGATCGTGTCGGCGAAGGCGAGGGGAGGCCGGCCAGCGAAGATCGCCTGGCGGGAGACGGGTGTGAGCGTCGGGATCATCGCGAAGGACGCTCCCGACTCCACGACCGAGAGCCGCGCCGCCCTCCGTAACGTCGACCACTGCGCGAGGCCCATCCCATCCACCACGACGAGGAGGAGGCGCTCAGCGCGCCCCTCGCGGAGGCGGCGGGCGAGGAAAGGGGCGACCTTGTCCACGGTGACCGGGAGCCGGGCGGTGAGGGTCATCAATCCCCCGAATCGCGCCCTGAGCCACGGGCCGAAGGCCTGGTCCAGCTCGCGCCATAGCGCCCAGGCCTCCTCCCTCAGCTCGGCGGCCGCCGCTCCCGACTCGCCCAGTGCCGCCCGCACCTCGCCCCACCATTCCGCCGCGGCGAGCCAATCGGAGATGTCTTCCGGAGGCCAGCCGCTCGGCTTCCCCGCCAGCAGCTCCTCCACTCGCTCCCGGGGACCAGCCTCGGCCACACCGAGGCGGGCCCAGGAAGGGAGCCGTGTCGCGCCGGCGGGCTCCGGGCGGAGGAAGCCCAGGTGGAACAAGGGAGCCAGGCGGGGTCCAAGGGCGGCGAACACCGTGGCCCCGTCCCCTGCCCCCTTCACCCATCCCGCCCACAACCGCTGGAGAGGACGGGGATCGGGGGGGTCATCGCAGAGGGCGCGGGCTGGTTCCCACTGCAGCCTCCGCACGAGCAGGCTCCAGAGCGCGTCCGGTACGGTCGGGTCCGAGCGGAGCCGGATCACGAGGTCGAGCTCGCGCGTAGCATCTCCGCTGGCCCACCTCACACCCCAGAGCCCTTCCAGGAGAGCCTCCAAAGGGTCAGCCGCCGTGCGCTCGATGATGTCCGCCGCCTCGTCGGACAGATCGTCGGGCAGACCGAGGAGCACGTCCCGGAGCCAGGGGGGTCCGGGGACGGCCACCTCAGCTACCACGGCCACCTGCTCGATGTCGTACGGCAGGTCTCGCCGCTCCCGGAAGCCAGCGTGTTTGACGACCAGGACCAGTCGCCCCTCCTCGGGCGCGCGGCGGCGCCCGCGATGCTCGTAGGCGCGCCGGAGCTCGAACCAACTCCGTACGACCTCGACTTCCCCGACCGCAGCGAGGTCGGCGGGTCGGACCGCGTCCTCCGGATCGAGCACGACGGCGAGGCGCCGGTTGCTCCGCTCGATCGGCGCCAGCTGCCGCGTCAGCCAGCGTCTCATGCGACGGACCGTACTACGAGCCGTGGGATCAGCCAGGGCGCGCGCCAGGTGTCGGGTGGAGCGAGGCGCGAGCAGGCCGCGTAGGCGTGATCCGCGCCCAAGGCCATGAGCCGCTCCCACTCCCCGGGGGAGAGGGGCGGGCCGGCCTCCACCCGGTCCGCCCGCGACAGCAAGAGCCAGAGCCGCTCGGCCAGGTCGGGACGGATCGCCCCGTCTTCGGTCACGAACAGGGCGTAGCAGTCCCGGAGACCAGCGGTCCCGTGGGGTCGGATCTCCCAGAGCATCCAGATCCCCGGGGTCCCGGTGCGGATCTCGGGGACAGGCTCGGTCGGAGCCGCTTCGCGGAGGCGTCCCAGCACCTCGATCGGCTCGCGCAGCCGCGCGCCGGCCCACGCCTCGTACACCTCGGCCGCCTGGGTCAGCCACCCTGCTGCCTCACC
>BEHO01000221.1 GCA_002898915.1 bacterium HR12 | reverse complement strand
CAGTGCTACCGGATCGGCGCTCGCCTGGTGAGCCTGGCGGCCGGCGCCGTGCCACATCTCCCGGTCGTGAGCCACGCCCGTCCGGAGCTCGAGCGTCTCACGGCCCGCAGCTCCGAGACGTCCAACCTCGCCGTGCTCGACCGCTTCCACGTCGTGTACGTGGACCAGGTCACCCCGACGAACAACGTCGTCATGGCGAGCTGGATCGGGCGCCGCACCCCAGCCCACGCGAGCTCGAGCGGGAAGGTGCTCCTCGCCTTCGGGCCGCCCGAGCACGTGGAGCGGCTCCTCGCCCGCCCGCACGAGCCGCTCACCGCCCGTACCATCACGGACCCCGATCGCTTCCGAACGGTGCTCGCGGAGGTACGGCGCGCCGGATACGCGCGGAGCGTCGGCGAACTGGAGGACGGTCTCGTGACGATCGCCGCCCCCGTGGTCATCGACGGACGACCGATCGCGGCGGTGAGCCTCTCGGGCCCGACCACCCGGATCGCGGCCTCGGATCACGCCTACTTGGCGCGGATGGTCATCGAGGCGGCAGCGAACGTCGCCCACCGCATGCGGGCCCGCGCGCCCCTGTTCCCCGCGTCGGTCTGACGCCGGTCCTGGCGGGCGCCCATCACGATCTCCCTCGGAGCGCGGCCGTGGCCCCGCTCCGTGCTCACGGGTCCACGGGCGACGCGGGACCTGGAGACCCGTCCAGAGGCGGCCGCTGCGGCCCGGAGGCCTCGGGTACCGTCGGCCGACCCGCGATGTAACGGGTGACGGAGATCGCCACGATGAGGAGCACGAGGGAGATCCCGACCGACACGACGGCGAGCCCGAACCGGACGAACGTCAGGAACGCCGAGAGCCCGATCGCGGTCCACAGCGCCGAGATGGAGCGCCTCTTGGCTCGCGCCGACAGCCCCCCGCCCCCCACGTACCCGGCGACGTACGGGCCCAGGCGCGGATGCGAGAGGAGCCACCGGTGCAGGCGAGGCGACGACCGCAGGAAGCACGCCGAGGCGAGCAACAGGAAGGGCGTGGTCGGCAGAACGGGCACGACGATCCCCACGGCGCCGATCGCCACGAACACCACGCCCGCAACGTTCAGCGCCGTACGCACGCCTCGACCGCCGAGCATCCTCCGTCCTCGCGAGCGCGACACCATCACTGTAGCGAGCCCCATCAGGACGTCGTCCCCATCGCTGGAGCCGGTTGAGCGGTTCCGCGCGACCCGCCCGCGTGGGAGCACGGCCTGAGGCGGACGCGACCCGCTCGGATAGGATTGCGGGGCCGTGAGTCCGACCAGCCCGCCCGAACCGCCCGCAACGTCCTCGCCCATCGGCCCCGAGGATCCCCTCACCGTCCCGCGCTTCGCGGGCCGTTCCACGTTCGCCCGGCTCCCCCGACGCGACGAGGTGGAGCGCTGCGACGTCGCCGTCGTGGGCGTCCCCTTCGACAGCGGCGTGACGTACCGGCCCGGGGCTCGGTTCGGACCCCAGGCGATCCGGGGCGCGAGCCGCCTCCTCCGCGCCTACCATCCCGGCCTCGAGGTCCAGCCCTTCGCGGCCCAGCAGGTGGCCGACGCCGGGGACATCGCGTGCAACCCCTTCGACATCGGCGAGGCCATCTCCCAGATCGAGGCGGCCGCCGAGGAGCTCCTCGAGGGGGCCGGGGCCCTGCTCACCCTCGGCGGCGACCACACGATCGCGCTCCCGCTGCTGCGGGTGATGCGCCGCCTCCACGGGCCGGTGGCGCTCCTCCACTTCGACGCCCACCTCGACACCTGGGACACGTACTTCGGCGCCGCCTACACCCACGGTACGCCCTTCCGTCGCGCCTTCGAGGAGGGGCTCCTGCTCGAGGACCGCGCGGCCCACGTCGGGATCCGCGGCCCCCTGTTCTCGCCCCAGGACCTGGTGGACGACGCCCGGTTCGGGTTCGAGATCGTGGCCGCCATGGAGCTCGAGGAGACCCCCGTCAAGGCGATCGTGGAGCGCCTGCGCTCGCGCCTCGGCGACGCCCCGGTCTACGTCTCGGTCGACATCGACGTGCTCGATCCCGCCCACGCGCCGGGCACCGGCACGCCGGAGGCGGGCGGCCTCACCTCCCGCGAGCTCCTCGGGATCCTCCGCGGGCTCGCGGGCCTCCGGATCGTCGGCGCCGACATCGTCGAGGTCGCCCCGCCCTACGACCACGCCGAGGTCACCTGCACGGCGGCCTCCCACGTGGCCTACGAGCTCCTCGGCCTGTTCGCCCGCCGGGAGCAGCCCGCGGGGGCCGCGGGATGACCCGGACCGTCCGCGCCGCCGTCCTCGAGCGGGCGGGCGAGCCCCTGCGGATCGAGGAGCTCGAGCTCCCCGAGCCGGGGCCGGGGCAGGTGCTCGTGCGGATGGCGGCGAGCGGGGTCTGCCACTCGGACCTCCATCAGGCGCTCGGGGACTGGGGCGAGACCGGGCCGGTCGTGCTCGGCCACGAGGGCTCGGGCGTCGTCGAGGCGCTCGGGCCCGGGGTGGAGGGGCTGCGTCCCGGGCAGCTCGTCGCGCTGAACTGGTTCGTCGCCTGCGGCGCCTGCCGCCCCTGCCGCGTGGGCAGGCCGTGGGCGTGCGCCGAGACCCTCGTGCTCGAGGACCGCCTGCCCGACGGCTCGCGCCCCTTCCGCCGCCCCGACGGGACCGAGGTCGCCTCCCAGCTCGGCCTGGGGACCTTCGCGGAGGCCGCGATCGTCGCCGCCGGCGCCGCGGTGCCGGTCCCCGAGGGGACACCGCCGGAGGTCGCCGCGCTGATCGGCTGCGGGGTGACGACCGGCGCGATGTCGGTGCTCCGCGCGGGTCAGGTCGGCCCCGGCGAGTCGGTGGTGGTCATCGGGCTCGGGGGCGTCGGGCTCTCGGCGGTGATGGGGGCCGTCGTGGCGGGCGCCTCGCCGATCGTCGGGGTGGACCTCGCGCCCGCCAAGCTCGAGCGGGCCGCCGACTTCGGCGCCACCGCCGCGGTGTCCGCCGAGGGCGATCCCGCGGAGGTCGCGGCGCGCGTGCGCGAGGCCGTCGGGGACGAGCCCGACCACGTCGTCGTCGCCGTGGGGGACGCCCGGGCGGTCGAGCTCGGGATCGAGCTCGCCGGGCACGGCGGGACCGTGCTCGTCGTCGGCATCCCCCCGCACGGCCAGCGGGCCTCCTTCGAGATCAGCCAGCTCGTCGACCGCAGCGCCCGGATCGTCGGCGTGAACTACGGCTGGTCCGTCCCGGAGGAGGACTTCCCGCGCCTCGCGGGCCTCGCCCTCGAGGGTCGGCTCCCCGTCGAGCGGCTGATCGAGGAGCGGATCGGCCTCGAGGACGTGCAGGCCGCCCTCGACGCCCTCCGCGAGGGCTCCGGGCTCCGACGGATCGTCGTCTTCCCCGACGCCCATCCCCGGCCGTAGACCGACGGGGTAGCCCTTGCATCTCGGCGCACCCCCCTGCTAGCGTCAGGGCGCACCGAGAGGAGACGTCCGTGCTGACCAAGCCACGTTCCCGTGCCCTGCTCGTGCTGCTCGCGGGCGCGATCGCCCTCGGTGGTGCGGCCGTCGCGACCGGAGACGACGGGCCCAGCCTCGACGACATCCTGAGCAACCCGATCAACGAGGCCACCAAGGAGGAGATCATCGAGGAGGACCGCCTAGATCG
>BEHO01000220.1 GCA_002898915.1 bacterium HR12 | reverse complement strand
GGCTGCAGCGGCGCCGCGCCGCCGACCTGCTCGCGGTGGCCCTCCGCTACCCCGACTTCCCGATCCTCCTGGAGGCCACGCGCGAGGTCCTCCGGGACGTGTTCGACCTCCCCGGCCTGCGAGGGGTACTCGCCGACCTGCGGACCCGGCGGATCCGGCTCGTCACCGCCGACCTGGACCGGCCCTCGCCCTTCGCGCGCTCCCTCCTGTTCCGCTGGGTCGGCGTCTACATGTACGAGGACGACGCGCCGGCCGCCGAGCGCCGGGCCGCCGCCCTCGCCCTCGACCGCGAGCTCCTCAGCGAGCTCCTCGGCTCCGAGGACCTGCGGGAGCTCCTGGATCCCGAGGCCATCGCCGGGCTCGAGCTCGAGCTCCAGGGGCTCGCCGAGGGACGGCGGGCGCGGAGCGCCGACGACCTCCACGACCTGCTCCGGCGGGTCGGGGACCTCTCGCCCGAGGAGCTCGCGGCCCGCTGCGTCGGCGACGCCGCAGCCCTCGCCGCCGAGCTGGAGCGCGAGGGACGCGCGATCCGGGTCCGCGTCGCGGGCGAGGAGCGCCTCGCCGCCGCGGAGGACGCCGGGCGGCTGCGGGACGGGCTCGGCGTGCGGATCCCGCCCGGCCTGCCGAGCGCGTACACCAAGCCCGCGCCGGACGCCGTGCTCGAGCTCGTCCACCGCTACGCGCGGACCCACGGCCCGTTCCTCGCCACCGACGTGGCCGCGCGCCTCGGCCTGCCCCTCGAACGCGTCCTCGGGGCCCTGGTCGAGCTTGAGCGCGCCGGGCGGGTCGTCCGCGGCGGCTCCCGGCCGGGAGGCCGGGAGACGGAGTGGTGCGAGACCGACGTCCTCCGACGGCTGCGGCGCCGCTCCCTCGCCGCCCTCCGGCGCGAGGTGGAGCCGGTGGACGGGGCGGTCCTCGCCCGGTTCCTCCCCGCCTGGCAGGGCCTCGAGGACCCGAGGCCGGGGCCGGACGCGCTCGCCGAGGCGATCGAGCGCCTCCAGGGCGCCCCCATCCCCGCTCCGATCCTCGAGACCGACGTGCTCCCCGCCCGGGTGCGGGGCTACCGCCCGGGGGACCTGGACGCGCTCCTTGCGGCCGGGGAGGTCGTGTGGGTCGGGATGGGTGGCTCCGGACCGGAGGACGGACGGATCGCGCTCGCGTTCCGCGACGCGGCGACGACCCTGATCCCGGCGCCGAGCGAGCGACCCGAGGGCGAGATCCACCGGGCGCTCCGCGCGCACCTCGCGACCCGCGGCGCGTCCTTCTGGCCCGAGCTCCTGCGGGCGGCCGGCGTCCCCGAGGAGCGGACGGTGCTGCGGGCCCTGTGGGACCTGGTGTGGGCGGGCGAGGTGACGAACGACACGCTCGCGCCGCTCCGGGCCCTGCTCGCGCGGCGCGGCCCGGGGCGCCCGCGCGCGACCCCGCCCGGGGACCCTGCGGCGCCTCGGCCCTCCGGCGGCGGCCGGACGGTGGTCCCTCGTCGCGCCCCTGCTCGAGCCCGCCCCCTCGCCCACCGAGACGGCCCACGCCCGCGCGACGCGCCTCCTCGACCGCCACGGCGTGCTCACGCGGGAGGCGGTCCTCGCCGAGCAGGTCCCCGGCGGCTTCGCCGCCGTCTACGGCGTGCTGCGCGCCCTGGAGGAGGCGGGGAAGGTCCGCCGCGGGCACTTCGTCGCCGGCCTCGGGGCGGCCCAGTTCGCGCTCCCCGGCGCCCTCGAGCTCCTGCGCTCCCTGCGCGACGCGCCCCCGAGCGAGCCGGTCTGCCTGGCCGCGGCGGACCCCGCCCAGCCCTACGGGGCGACGCTGCCGTGGCCGCGCTCGGCCGGGCGGCCCTCGCGCTCGCCCGGGGCCTACCTCGTGCTCGAGGACGGGCGGCCCGCCGCCTACCTGGAGCGGGGAGCCCGTACCCTCCTCACCTTCGAGCCCGGGGTGGAGGCCGACTGGCCCTCGGCGCTCGCCTCCCTCGTGAAGGACGGGCGCGTGCGCCGGATCGAGCTCGCCCGGATCGACGGCGTCCCGGCCCTCGAGAGCCCCCACGCCGAGCGCCTGCGGGCCGCCGGGTTCGTCGAGGGCTACCGCGGCCTCGCCCTCGCCGGTTGAGGGGACGCCGAGCGGCTACGCTTGCGGCGTGGACGAACGCCCGCTCGTCGGCCGCGGCTCGCGGTTCGCGCTCGCGACCCCCCACGTCCGGGCCACGGAGGCCGGTCGCGCCGCCTTCGAGGCCGGCGGCAACGCGATCGACGCCGCCCTCGCCGCCGCCGCGACCCTCGCCGTCGTCTACCCGCACATGTGCGGGGTGGGCGGCGACCTCTTCGCGCTGATCCAGGAGCCCGACGGGCGCACGATCGCGCTGAACGCGAGCGGCGCCGCCCCCGCGGGGATCGACGACGAGCAGATCCGGCGCGAGCACGGCGCGATGCCGACCCACGGGCCGCTGCCGATCACCGTGCCGGGCGCCGTCTCCGGCTGTGGGCTCCTCGCCGAGCGCTGGTCCCGCCTCGGCCTGGCCCGGGCGCTCGAGCCCGCCATCGGCGCCGCGCGCGAGGGCGTGCCGACGGCGCGCTCCCTCGCGGCCTGCCTCGCCGCCGACGAGGAGCGGCTCCGCGCCGACCCCGGTCTCGCGGCGGTGTTCTTCCCCGACGAGCGACCGCTCCTCGAGGGCGAGCCCTTCGCCGACCACGCCCTCGCCGCGACGCTGGAGCGGATCTCGGACCTCGGGCCCGCCGCGCTGTACGGCGGGCCCGTCGGCGAGCGCCTCGTCGAGGGGCTGCGCGCCGTCGGCTCGCCGATGACCCTCGACGACCTCGCCCGGCACGAGCCCGAGCTCGACTCGCCCCTGGCGGCGCGGTACCGGGACCTGCACGTGCGCGTGGTGCCGCCCAACTCGCAGGGCTTCGTGCTCCTCGAGATCCTCGCGGCTGTGGAGCTCCTCGGCATCCACCCCGACCCCCTCGGCCCGGACGCGCCCACCCTCGCCGAGGTCTTCGCCGCCACCGCCGCCGATCGCGACCGCCACAACGCCGACCCGCGGTTCGCCCGGGTGCCCGTCGGGGAGCTCCTCGACGAGGGGCACCTGGCGGGTCTCGCCGAGGCGGTGCGCGAGGGGCGGGGGACGCGAACGGGGGGCGACACGATCGCGCTCGTCGCGGCCGACGCGGAGGGCTGGGCGATCTCGCTCATCCAGAGCCTCTACGACGGCTTCGGCGCGGGGATCCGGGAGCCCGAGACCGGCATCATCTGCCACAACCGCGGCTCGGCCTTCGTGCTCCACCCGGGTCACCCCAACGTGCTCGTCGGCGGGAAGCGGCCGGCGCACACCCTCATGCCGGTCCTCGCCCACCGCGACGGGCGCCTCGCGGCGGTGAGCGGCTCGATGGGCGGCGGCGGGCAACCGCAGATCAACGCGATGTCGATCCTGCGGGCGTTCGACCTCGGGATGGAGGTCGGCGAGGTCCTCGCCGCCCCCCGATGGCTCGTGGGCGGGATGGAGCTCCACGCCGGACGGACGATCGAGGTGGAGGCCCGGGTGCCGACCTCGGTCGTGGGCGCCCTCGCCGAGGCCGGCTTCGAGCCCACGATCCTCGAGCCCTTCGACGAGGGGGTCGGGCACGCGCACCTGATCCGGGTGGCGAGCGACGGGAGCTTCGAGGTCGCGACCGACCCGCGGGCGGACGGCTCGGT
>BEHO01000219.1 GCA_002898915.1 bacterium HR12 | reverse complement strand
CGCGAGACGCGCTGAGACCCGGGCCACGGGCGTGCGCGGGATGAGCGGACCCGCGGAGCTCGAGACCCGGATCGACGGCGTCCGGCTGTTCGCGCTGGTCCGCCACCCGGACCAGCGGGGCTGGTTCGCGGAGGACTACCGGGCCTCGTGGCTGCCGGGGGCCCGGCCCATGGTGCAGGGCAACGCCTCCTTCTCGCGCGCGGGCGTGCTCCGCGGCCTCCACTTCCACCGGGCCCAGGCGGACTGGTGGACGGTGCTCGTCGGGCGGGCCTTCGTCGGCCTCTACGACCTCCGGGCGGGCTCGCCGACGGAGGGGGTCGGCCTCGGGCTGGTGCTCGACGCGGACGAGGAGCTCCGGGGGCTGTACATCCCGGCCGGCGTGGCCCACGGCTTCTACGCCGAGCGCGACCTGCTCCTCCACTACCTCGTGGACGCCGAGCACACCGGCGCCGACGAGTACGGGGTGGCCTGGGACGACCCCGGGCTCGGGATCCCCTGGCCGGATGCGAGCCCCATCCTCTCCGAGCGCGACCGCTCGAACCCCTCCCTCGCCGAGGTTCGGCGCGACCCCCCGCCGTACCGGCCCTGAGCCGGCGGCGGCGCTACCCGACGACGTCCTCGGTGAGGTCGACCGTCGTGACCAGCCCGTGCCGGATGGCGAGGACCAGGGCCTCCATCTTCGAGTGGACCCCGAGCTTCAGCAGGATGTTCTGGATGTGGGTCCGCAGGGTGTGGGGGCTCATCCCGAGGGCCCGGGCGATCTCCTCCGAGGAGGCCCCCGTCGCCATGCGCTCCAGCACCTGCCGCTCCCTGGGGGTGAGCCGCTGGAGGCGGGCCGCGGCGTCGGCGTCGGCCGACCGGCGGTGCCGCAGGCGGCGCAGGGCCGTCTCCACCTCGTCCTCGTCGTGGATCGGCTCCCCGCGGTAGGCCCGACGCACGGCCTCGGCCACCGCGGCCACCGCCTCCGTCTTGCGCAGCAGGCCGACCGCGCCCGCCTGCACGGCGCGGGCGAGGAGGAGGGGGTCGTCGTGTCCGGAGAGGATCAGCACGCGCGCGTCGGGGTCGAGCTCCTTGATCCGGCGGGTGGCCTCGATCCCGCTCATGCCCGGCATCGCGACGTCCATCAGCACCACGTCGGGGCGGTGCTCCCGCGCGGCGCGCAGGGCGTCCTCGCCGCCGGTGGCGACGTCGAGGACGAGGAGGTCGCGCTCGTGCCGCAGGGCGAGCTGGAGCGCCTCGCCGAAGGTCCGCTCGTCGTCCACGATGAGGACGCCGATCGTCCGGGTCCCGGTCCTGGCCATCGTCAGCCCACGTCTCCCTCGCTCGATCGGTCGACGCTCGCGGCACGGGCCGCCGGCACCGCGTTGCCGCCGCGGCGTCCGGGTGCGAACGTAGTGGGCGCCATGGGGTCCTGGGTATCCCTCCGACGGGAGACGGCCGCCCGGAGGACGGCCGTGTGGGGCGATCGGCCGGGGGTGGGGGCGTGCCGTTGAACCCTGCGCTGGAAGGCAAGACGTACCCGCCGCTGCGCTTCCTCGTGGACGCCGAGCGCGTCCGACGGTTCGCCGCGGCCATCGGCGCGGACGAGGGGGGCGTGCCGCCGACCTTCGCGACCGCCCCCGAGATCGAGGCCGGGCTCGCCCGCGTCGTGGCCGACCCCGAGCTCGGCCTCGACTTCGCCCGGGTCGTCCACGGGGAGCAGGCCTACGAGTGGCGTCGGCCGCTGCGCGTGGGGGAGACCCTCGAGGTCCGCTCGACGATCGAGAGCGTCCGGACCAAGGGCGGCCACGGCTTCCTCACGATCCGCACGGAGATGCTCGACGGGGACGGCGTGACGGTCGTCGTGGCGCGGTCCACGCTGGTCGAGCGGGCGAGGGACTGAGGTGGGCGCCTCGCCGCCCCGGCCGCCCCGCCTGGAGGACGTGGTGCCGGGGCTCGCCATCCCCGAGCTCGCGATGGTGGTGACGCGCGAGCGGGTGGCCGCGTACGCCGAGGCCTCGGGGGACCGGAACCCGCTGCACCTGGACGACGCCTTCGCCCGGTCGGTGGGGTTCCCCGGCGTCATCGCCCACGGCATGCTCACGATGGGGCACCTCGCGACCTGCCTCACCCGGTTCGCCGGGGACCCCGGCGCGCTCCGGCGCCTGCGGGTCCAGTTCCGGGCCCCGGTGCTCGTGGGGGAGACGATCGTGGCCGGCGGCACCGTGCGGGAGGTCGACCCCGCGGAGCGCCGGATCGTCCTGGACGTCTGGGTCCGCCTGGAGCGGGACGGGAGGGTCGAGCACCCGATCCGGCGGGGGGAGGCCGAGCTCCGGCTGCCCTGAGCGCGCGCCACCCGCGCCCCCCGGCTACTCCAGCTCGATCCGGTCGTGGTCGCGCTCGGACCGGGCGCCGCGGCCCAGGCTCGCCAGGGCGTGCATCGCGTCGCCCATCCGGTCGATCACGATCTGGATGTCGCTCTCGTAGCGCTCGCCGATCTTCGCCGCCATCCGGTCGATCCGTTGCGCCAGCATCTCCTGGGACTTCGCCACGGACTCGGCGAGGTCGTCAATCCGCCGCTGGATCGTCTCGATGACGTCGGCCGGGAGGCTCGCCTGGAGCTCCTTCACCGCGCGCAGCGCCTGCTTGCTCGTGTCCTGGTCGGCGACGATCTGCCGGGCGAGGGACTCGTTGTCGGAGCGCACCATCTTCGCCAGGGCCGCGATCCTCGCGTCCATCGCGCGCATCACGGTCTCCTCGGTCCGGATCTGCGCCCGTTCGATCAGGGCGGCCGAGGCCGCGAGACGCTCGGCGACCTCGTCGAGGCGCTCCCGGATCGCGGCCTCGGCGGCGTGCGAGGCGGCCTCCGCGGCCCGATCCCCGACGGTCCGCACGAGCCGATCGAGCTGGCCCTCGAGGGAGTCGGACATCCGCACCATGTTCCGGTCGATGGTGGACACCGCGTCGTCCAGGCGCGCGTCGAGCAGGCGCTGCTGCTCCCGGCCCTGCCGCTCGAGGGCCCCGATGGCCTCCTCGCGCACCCGTCGGACGATCTCCTCCACCATCCACCCGGTCGCCGCGGTGAGGCTCTGGACGACGCCGTCCAGGCGCTCCGCGAGGACGCGGGCCACGGCCTCGTCGTGGGCCGCGGTGGTCCGCACGAGCTCGTCCCGCAGCGCGACCGAGTCCGAGCGCACGAGCTCGGCGAGGCCGCGCACCCGCTGCTCGAGCGCGCCCTGGAGCCGCGCCCCGAGCCCCTCGACGGCCATGAGGACGTCCCGGGTCTCCATCCCCACCCGGTCGTGCATGAGCTCGAGGAGCTCCCCGAGGGACCGGTTCCGCTCGTCGGTGACCTCGAGCAGGTGCGCGATGGCCTCGTTCGTCGAGACGGAGTCCGTGCCGATCCGCTCGGCGAGGGCCTCGATCCGCTCGGAGATGGCCCGGACCTGGGCCTCGGCGGCCTCGGCGATCCGGGTGGCGATCTCGTCCTCCCGGGCGTCCAGGCGCTCCAGGTGGGTCTCCACGGTGCCGGCGAGCTGGCCCATGGCGGCCACGCCCTGCTGGACGTAGGACTCGAGGGCCTTCGTGATGCGGGTGGCCTCGGCGACGACGAGCTCGCCGTGCTCGCGGACGCGCTGTCGGACGGTCTCGGTGATCGCCCGGTCCCGCTCGGCCAGGGCCTCGAAGGCCCGGGCGACCTGGCGCGTGACCTC
>BEHO01000218.1 GCA_002898915.1 bacterium HR12 | reverse complement strand
CAGTTGTCGACGGCGATGTACTCCTTGTCCCAGAACACGGCGTTGGCGGCCGGGCCGATGCCCGCGCCGGTCCCCTTGAACACCACCACCGGGGTGCCCCAGGTCACGCCGCCATCCGTGGAGCGGCTCACCGTCACGTTCCCCGCCGCCACCCAGAAACCGCCCTGGCCGCCGACGTTGCCGAGCTGGGCCATGGGGGCGACATCGTGCTTGGCGTCGAAGGCCGGCGCGGGGTCGCCGTTGCCGTTGCTCGCGCCCATCGGGACCTGGCCGTCGATCCAGGTCTTCCCGCCGTCGAACGAGGTGAAGAACCCGGTCGGCACGATCGCCTGGCGCGCGCCCGTGCTGTTGTTGAACCGGTAGAAGTAGTCGTTCGAGCCGGCGAGCAGGTGGAGCGGATCCTCCGGGTCAGCGGCGATCGCGAGCTCGTTGTCCGGGGCGTAGTCCTGGCCGAACCGGGTCGTGTTGCAGCTCAGGTCGACCGCCTCGCCCTCGGTGGGATCGGCCCCCTCCTCGTTCCCCTCGCATCGGAACCGCTCGATCTGGCGCGTGCTGAAGGTCCCACCGTCCAGGCCCGGCAGGTCGTACTGCCGGGGCGACGGCAAGAGCTTCATCGCGATCAGCCGTGAGGTGTTCATGGGCCGATCCCGCCCCGCCGACGGGAGCGCCAGACCCAGGACGGCCAGGCTCGCCACGGCTCCCACAGCAACGATCCGTCTCACCGAACCACCCCCTCGGGTTGCGCACGGACCAACCCTACGCCCGAACCAGCGGAGCGTGCATCGGCCGTTCGGCGGGGGCGCCGGAGGCTCAGGCCGGATCGTCAGCCGTCAGGCGAGCGGCGACGCCGCGCGCCGTCGCGACGGCGGAGGTGAGGACGTCGCGCAGCAGACGCCCGCCGACGCCCTTGACCAGGTAGCAGAGGGCCCCGATCTGCTCGGCCTCGCGCTCGAAGCCCTCCTCGTCGTAGGCCGAGAGCATGACGATCTGGATCTCGGGGTGGACGCGACGGATCTCCATCGTGGCTCGGATGCCGTCCATCTCGGGCATCCGGACGTCCATGAGCACGACCTCGGGCGCGCGCTCGTCGGCGAGGCGCACCGCCTCGACCCCGGTGCCGGCCTCGCCGACCACATCGAAGCCGTAGTCCTCCAGGAGGTCCCGGAGGGCCTCCCGCACGAGCGGGTCGTCGTCCGCGAGCAGCACGCGCCCCAGGCTCCCGGATGTCTCCGGGTCCCGGAGCCGGCTCCGCGCATCCCCGGCGTGCGCCACCATCCCACCTACAGGTTCGGCATCCGCGCACGGCGCTGAAGGTGGAGGACCCCGTTCCGGGATGCGGTCAACCCGCAACGCCCGGTCGCGGTGGCGGGATGCCCCAGAGGGGATCCACCGGGCCGATCCCGCCCCCCAGGGCGAGGGCGTGGCGGATGGCCTCGGTCACGAAGGCCTTCCCCGCCCGGACGGCCTCGAGGAGCTCCAGCCCCAGCGCGAGGTGGGCGGCGATCGCCGAGGAGAGCACGCAGCCGGTCCCGTGCGTGTGGCGCGTGGGGATCCGCTCCCCTCGGAGCCACTCCAGGCGCTCCCCGTCGAAGAACAGGTCGTCGGATCCCGGCGCCCCCTCCAGGTGGCCTCCCTTCACCAGAGCGGCGCGCGCGCCGAGGTCCACCAGCCGCCGGGCCGCCCGCTCCATCTCCGCCGGCGTGCGGACCGGCTCCCCGACCAGGCCCGAGGCCTCCGGCAGGTTCGGCGTGACGAGCGTGGCGAGGGGCAGGATCCGCGTCCGGAGCGCCTCCACCGCGTCCTCGGCGAGGAGCGCGTGCCCGTGCTTGGAGACGAACACCGGATCCACCACGAGGTTCGGCACCCGGGTCTCGGCCACGACGTCGGCCACCGCCTCCACGATGCCGCGAGAGGCGAGCATCCCGGTCTTCGCCGCGTCCACCCCGATGTCGGTGACCACGGCCCGGACCTGCTCGGCCACCGTCGCGGGCGAGAGCTCCTCGTACCCGGTCACCCCCAGGGTGTTCTGGACCGTGACCGCCGTGATGGCCGTGGTCCCGAACACGCCGAGCGCGCTGAAGGTCTTCAGGTCGGCCTGGATCCCGGCGCCCCCGCCGGAGTCGGATCCGGCGATCGTGAGCGCCCGGGGCCGGGGTGGGGCCGTCTCAGGAACCACGGGCGAAATGGTCCCACCCGAGGGGCTCGAGCGGCGACCCCCGCCCCTCGGCGTCCACCGCGACGAGCCCCGGGCCCTCCACGATCCGGCCGATCTCCGCGAGGGGGACGCCGAAGCGCTCCGCGAGCGCCGCGCGCGCCGGCTCCACCGCCTCCGGCGGCAGGGTGGCGAGGAGCTCGTAGTCCTCGCCGCCGCCGAGGGCGAGCGCGAGCGCGTCGACCCCGAGCGCGTCCGCCCCCTCCCGGAGCGCCGCCGCCACCGGGACCCGGGCGAGCTCGATCCGGGCGCCGACCCCGCTCGCCCGGCACAGCCGCCCGAGGTCCTTGGCCAGGCCGTCCGAGAGGTCCATCATCGCCGTCGCGCCGGCCTGCGCGAGCGTCCGCGCCTCCCCCACCCGGGCCACGGGACGCGCCAGGGCCTCCGCCAGCGCCCGGCCCCAGGGCTCCGACAGCGCCCCCGCCGCGAGCGCGGGCGCCGCCCGCGCGAGGGCGAGCCCGCCCGCGGCGCCCCCGAGCTCGCCCGTCACGACGATCGCGTCGCCGACCCGGGCCCCGGACCGCCGCACCGCCCGCCCCGGAGGCACCTCGCCGACGACCGTCACGGAGATCGTGACGACCGGCGCCCGGTTCGTGTCCCCGCCGACGAGCGCCATCGCGTGCTCGTCGCAGGCCGCGCGCATCCCGCCCGCGAGGTCCACGACCCAGGCGGCGTCCACCTCGGGCGGCAGGGCGAGCGAGACGAGGGCGTAGCGGGGGCTGGCCGCCATGGCGGCCACGTCGGAGACGTTCACGACGATCGCCTTCGCCCCCAGGTCCCGCGCGGAGATCGAGGCGCGCTCGAAGTGGATCCCCTCGACGAGCATGTCGGTGGTGAGGACGGTCTCGCCGACGCCGGGGGCGACGACCGCGGCGTCGTCCCCGATGCCGAGCACGACCCCCGGGTGGTCGTCCGCGACCACCCGACGGATCGCCTCGATCAGCTCGTCCTCGCTGAGCTCCATCGTTCCGGGGGCCTCCAGGGCTCCTGTAGACTAAGCCCCTCAGCCGCAGGTGGGGCCCCGAGCCCGCGACCCCGGCACCCCGGGACGGCACGAGGGAGAGAACGATGACCGTGAACGCCAAGGTGATCCACGACAACCCCTCCCCCGAGGAGCTCCGGCGCTTCACCGAGGAGATGCCCCAGTGCCGGATCACGGAGTTCGGGAACGTGAACGTCCAGACCCGCGTGACCTCGCGATCCGCCGGGAGCACCTACGTCGTGGCGGCGCGCTCCTCGGGCAAGACCATGACCCGCGAGGAGTACGAGGCCATCGCGCGGAGGCAGGACGAGTACCTCCGGGACAAGGAGGTCATCGTCATCGACGGGTGGATCGGCAACGACCCCGATTTCCGCACCCGCGCCCGGCTCACGATCGAGCGGGCCAACGCCAACATCGCCGGGATGCAGCAGAAGCTCTACTTCCCGCGCGACGACGGCGAGGAGCCGGAGGTCCACGTGATCTACACGCCGAACCTCCCGGCCCCC
>BEHO01000217.1 GCA_002898915.1 bacterium HR12 | reverse complement strand
GGGTGGCGGACCGCGCGTCCGCGGGCGGCCCCCACCTGCTCCACCTGCCCCACCTGCTCCACCGCTCCTCCTACGGCCCCGTCGGGATCAGGTACACGATGGTGAAGATCACGATCCACACGATGTCGACGAAGTGCCAGTACAGCCCCACGAGCTCCACGGTCATCGCGTCCCGCCGGGAGAGGCGCCCGAGGACCGACAGCGCGATCAACGTGAGCAGCATGAGGATGCCGACCGTCACGTGCGCCCCGTGGAAGCCCGTCAGCACGTAGAAGGTCGTGCCGAACAGGTTCGTCGTCAGGCTCAGCCCCTCGCGGTAGAAGGTCGTGAACTCGTAGACCTGCCCGCCGACGAAGGTCATCCCGAGCATCGCCGTGGCGAGGAGCCAGAGACGCATCCGCGCCTCGTCGCCCCGCTGGATCGCGGCGAGGGCGAGGACCATCGTGAGCGAGCTCGCGAGCAGCACGAACGACGACACCGAGGTGTAGGGGATGTCGAACACGTCGCTCGGATAGGGCCCGACCACGCTCCGCCCCCGGTACACGACGTACGTCGTGATGAGCGCCCCGAACAGCAGGACGTCGGAGGCCAGGAAGATCCACATCGCGAGCTTCGCGTTCGGCAGGCCCGTGCTCGTGGCCTCGTGCTCGCCCTCGTAGGGGTGCGCCAGCGCCGCCTCGGCCATCGCTCAGGCCACCTCCGGCTCGGGCTCCACCGACGGCTCGAGGGCCCACCCGTAGAGGCCGGCCAGGAGCACCACGGCGCCGGCGATCGCCAGCCACCACGAGAAGATCAGGCCGTACCCCAGCACGAACAGGCCCAGGGAGGCGATGAAGGGGTAGTAGGAGGGCGAGGGCAGGTGGACGCCCTGGGCGCGGTGCCCGTGCGCCGCCTCCGCGCCCGAGCCGCCGGCCGGCACCGGGACCAGCCTGCCGTCCTCGGTCTCCGCGTACTTGCGGTGCCAGGCCTCGTCGAGCGCGTGGACCGTGGGGATCTCGTCGAAGTTGTGCTCCGGCGGCGGCGAGCTCGTCAGCCACTCGAGGGTCCGCCCGTCCCAGGGGTCCGCCTCCTCGCCACGGGGCTTCCGCTGCGTGATCGCCACGTTCACCAGGAACACCAGGATGGCCAGGGCGATCGTGAAGGCCCCGATCGTCGAGACCAGGTTCCAGAAGGAGAGCCCGAGCTCGGCGGGGTAGGTCTGGATCCGTCGCGGCATCCCCTGCAGCCCGAGCACGTGCATCGGCCCGAAGGTGAGGTTGAACCCGACGAGCATGATCCAGAACTGGATCTTCCCCAGGGTCTCGTTCAGACGGCGTCCGAAGACCTTCGGCCACCAGTAGTACATGCCAGCGAACAGGCCGAAGATCGCGCCACCGAAGAGCACGTAGTGGAAGTGGGCGACGACGTAGTACGTGTCGGTCTGCTGGTAGTCGGAGGGGACGATGGAGTGGGTCACGCCCGAGAGCCCCCCGATCACGAACATGGAGACGAACCCGAGGGCGTAGAGCATGGGCGTGCGGAACGTGAGATCCCCGCGCCAGATCGTGCCGAGCCAGTTGAAGATCTTCACCCCCGTGGGCACGGCGATGATGATCGTGGAGATCCCGAAGGCGGTGTTCGCGATGGGCCCGAGCCCCACCGCGTACATGTGGTGGACCCAGACGCCGAACCCGATGAAGCCGATCGCGATGCCGCTGAACACGACGAACTGGTACCCGAACAGCGGCTTGCGGCTGAACACCGGCAGGATCTCGGAGACGATCCCCATCGCCGGCAGGAGCAGGATGTAGACCTCGGGGTGCCCGAACAGCCAGAACAGGTGCTGCCAGAGGACCGGGTCCCCGCCGGCCGCGGCGTCGAAGAAGTGGGTCCCGAACCGCTTGTCGAACAGGAGCTCCACGAGGGCCACCGTGATGATCGGCAGCGAGAACGCGAGGAGGAACTGGACGACCAGGCTCATCCACACGAACACCGGCATCCGGAACAGCGTCATGCCCGGCGCCCGCATGTTGAGGATCGTGACCGCCAGGTTCACCGCCGAGACCGTCGAGGCGATCCCCGCGAGGAGCAGGCCGATCGCGTAGAACGTCATGCCGCGGGTCGGGTCGAGGACGGAGTTGGGCGCGTACCCGAACCACCCGCCGTTCGGCGCCCCGCCCAGGAACCAGCTGGAGTACGTGAAGATCCCCGAGAACAGGAACACCCAGTAGCTGAAGGCGTTCAGGCGCGGGAAGGCCACGTCCCGGGCCCCGATCATGAGCGGCACGAGGTAGTTGATGAAGGCCGCCGACAGCGGCATCACCACGAAGAAGACCATGGTGATGCCGTGCATCGTGAACATCTCGTTGTAGACGGAGGGCGAGAGCAGCTGCTGCTCGGGCCTGGCGAGCTGCAGCCGGATCAGGAGCGCCTCGACGCCCCCGACGAGGAAGAAGGCGAAGGCCGTGACCCCGTAGAGGATGCCGATCTTCTTGTGATCGACGGTCGTCACCCAGCTCCAGAAGCCCGTGGTCGCCCGCGGTCGCCGGAGCAGCCCCCGGACCTCGCCCACCGGTACGCTCACGCTCGCCATCCGTCTCCCCCCACCACGATGCGCGTCACCTCAAGCTCTGCAGGTAGGCGACCAGCGCGCGGATCTCCTCGGGCGTCAGGCCGTAGTCGGGCATCCAGGACCCCTGCTTGACCGCGGCCGGATCGTCCAGCCACCGCGCGAGGGCGTCCGCGTCGTCCGTCGGGAGCCAGCACCCCGCGAAGCACTCGCGGCTCGCGAAGTGGGTCAGGTCGGGTCCGCCGTTGGCGGTGAGCGGGTTCCCGTTCGCGTCCTGGAGGCCCCGGATCGCATGGCAGGCGATGCACTGGCCGTTCAGGAACACGTCCATCCCCTGGGCCGCGAGCGTCCCCGGCTTCGGCATCGCCGCGTCCGCCTGCTGCTGGCGCACCCACGCCTCGTACTCCGCCGGCTCGTGCGCCACCACCACGAACCGCATGTACGCGTGGGCCAGGCCGCAGAACTCCTTGCACTGCCCGTGGTACCGGCCGGGTCGGTCGGCCTGGATCACCAGCGTGTTCGTCATGCCCGGGATCACGTCCTGGGTGCCCGCGAGCTCGGGGACCCAGAACGAGTGGATCACCGCGTCCCCCACGGCGGCGGGCGGCGCGCCCTCCGGGGGCCCGGGCTGGCACGTGGAGGGCGTGGGCTGCTGCTCGTAGCCGAGCCCGACGGCGCAGAGCGTGAGCACCACGGGACGGCCCGTCGGGATGTGCAGCTCGTTCGCGGTGACGATCCCTTCCTTCGGGTAGTCGAACTCCCACCACCACTGGTGAGCGAGGACGTTCACCTCGAGGACGTTGCCCTCCGGCCGCCGCGCGAGGTCGAAGATCGTCGTCACCGTGGGCACCGCGACCCCCGCCAGGATCAGCGCCGGCACGATCGTCCAGGCGATCTCCAGGCGGTTGTTCCCGTGGATCTGGGGCGGGACGCCCGCCGGACGCCCGCGGCGCCGGCGGTACCGGATCGCGAACCAGATCAGGAGACCCTCGACGATCACGAAGATGCCGACGGCCACCCAGAAGACCGGCACCAAGAGCTCGTAGGACTTCCGCGCGTACGGGCCCTGGGGGTTCAGCGCGTCCTGCTGGGCGCCGGAGACGCAGGCGGAGGCCAGCACGGCCAGGCCCGCGAGGGCCGTGGCCAGACGCGTCCTC
>BEHO01000216.1 GCA_002898915.1 bacterium HR12 | reverse complement strand
CGTTCACGCCGCAGGCCCGACCCGACGAGATGCTCACCGAGATCGTGGTCCCCACAGCAGAGCCGAGCTCGGGCGGGACCTACCTGAAGCAGGAGCGGAAGGTGGGGGACTGGGCGACGGTGGGGGTCGCCGTGGCGCTCACCCTCCGCGACGGGCGGATCGCCCGGGCCGGCATCGGGCTCACGAGCGTCGGCCTCACCAACCTCGAGGCCACGGAGGCCGAGGAGGCCCTCGTCGGCGCCGAGCCGACGGACGAGGCCTTCGCCGAGGCCGGCCGGCTCGCCGCCTCGGCCTCGCAGCCCGTGTCCGACGTGCGCGGCTCGGCCGAGTACAAGCGCCACATCGTCGAGGTCTACGTGCGTCGCGGGCTCGCCCGCGCCCGGGAGATGGCCGCCTGAGGCGGCGAGCGAGGAGGGTCGGAGCACATGGAGATCACGGTCACCGTCAACGGGGAGCCCCGCACCGCCGACGTCGAGCCGCGGATGCTGCTCGTGCACCTCATCCGCGAGACCTTCGGACTGACCGGCACCCACATCGGCTGCGACACGACGAGCTGCGGAGCCTGCACCGTGCTCCTGGACGGCGTGCCGGTGAAGTCCTGCACCCTGTTCGGGGTCCAGGCCGACGGTCGCAGCGTCACCACCGTCGAGGGGCTGGCGTCCGGTGGGGAGCTCCACCCGATCCAGGCCGCCTTCAAGGAGCACCACGGCCTCCAATGCGGGTACTGCACGCCGGGCATGATGCTCGTCGGCGCCGCGCTCATCGAGCGGAACCCCGCCCCGACCGAGGAGGAGGTCCGCTTCGCCATCTCCGGCAACATCTGCCGCTGCACGGGCTACATGAACATCGTGAAGGCGATCCAGGCCGCGGCCGCTGCCAGGACGGGGTCCGGGGCCGACGAGTCGGCCGCCTGAGGGGAGGATCGATGGCACAGACCGAGGAGATCCGCGGCATCGGCCACCGGGTCCGCCGCGTGGAGGACGACCGCTTCATCCGGGGGAAGGGCACGTACGTCGACGACGTGAAGCTCCCAGGCATGCTCCACATGGCGATCCTGCGCAGCCCCTACGCGCACGCCATCATCCGAGGGATCGACACCTCCCGCGCGGAGGCCCATCCCGGCGTCGTGGCCGTCGTGACGGGCGAGCTCCTCGCCCAGCACAACCTGGCGTGGATGCCCACGCTCTCCTACGACACGCAGGCGGTGCTGGCCACGGACAAGGTCCGGTTCCAGGGCCAGGAGGTCGCGGCCGTCATCGCCGAGGACCCCTACACGGCCAAGGACGCGCTCGAGCTCATCGAGGTCGACTACGAGCCGCTCGAGCCGATCGTCACGCCCCAGCGCGCCCTCGAGCCCGACGCGCCGGTCATCCGCACCGACAAGGAGGGCAAGACCGACAACCACATCTACGACTGGGAGACCGGGGACAAGGAGGCCACCGACCGCGCGTTCGCCGAGGCCGACAGGATCGTCGCGCTCGACACGCACTACCCCCGCTGCCACCCGGCGCCCCTCGAGACGTGCGGGTGCGTCGCGGACGTGAACCCGGCCACCGGCCAGGCCACGATCTGGATGACCTCACAGGCCCCGCACGCGATCCGGACGGTGTTCGCGCTCGTGGCGGGCCTCCCCGAGGAGAAGATCCGCATCATCTCGCCCGACATCGGCGGCGGCTTCGGCAACAAGGTCCCCGTCTACCCCGGCTACGTGGTGGCCACGGCGGCGTCGCTCCTCCTCGGCCGGCCCGTGAAGTGGATCGAGGATCGGACCGAGAACCTGATCTCCACGGGCTTCGCCCGGGACTTCCACATGCACGGCGAGCTCGCGCTGAAAGCGGACGGGACGATGACGGGCCTGCGGTCTCGCTCCTCGCCGACGAGGGCGCCTTCCACGCCGACGCCCAGCCCTCAAAGTTCAAGGTGGGCCTGTTCGGCATCGTGAGCGGCTCCTACGACCTGCCCGCGGTGCACGTGAAGGCCACCGGCGCCTACACGAACAAGGCCCCCGGGGGCGTCGCCTACCGCTGCTCCTTCCGCGTGACGGAGGCCTCCTTCCTGATCGAGCGGCTCGTGCAGAACGCCGCGTACGAGCTCGGGATGGATCCCGCGGAGCTCCGGCGCAAGAACTTCATCCCGCCTGACCTGTTCCCCTACCGCTCGGCGACCGGCTTCGTCTACGACTCCGGCGACTACGAGGGGGCGCTGAACCTCGCCCTCGAGAAGATCGGATACGCGGAGCTCCGGCGCGAGCAGGAGGAGGCGCGCGCCCAGGGCAAGCTGTACGGGATCGGGCTCGCCTCCTTCACCGAGGTCGTGGGCGCCGGGCCCCACAAGCAGTACGACATCCTCGGCCTCGCGATGAACGACGGCGCCGAGCTGCGCGTCCACCCCACCGGCAAGGCGATCCTCAAGCTCAGCGTGCAGACGCAGGGTCAGGGACACGAGACGACCTTCGCCCAGATCGTGGCGGAGGAGCTCGGCATCCAGCCCGAGGACATCAAGGTCATGCACGGCGACACCGACAACACGCCGTACGGCCTCGGGACCTACGCGTCCCGGTCGACCCCGGTCTCCGGCGCCGCGACCGCGATGGTCGCCCGGCGGGTGCGGGAGAAGGCCGCCAGGATCGCCGCCCACCTCCTCGAGGTCGCCGAGGAGGACGTCGAGTTCCACCGTGGCGTCTTCTCGGTGAAGGGCGCGCCCGATCGCTCCAAGACCATCCAGGAGGTGGCGCTCGCCGCCTACACGAACTTCCCGGACGGCATGGAGCCCGGACTCGAGGCCGTCTACTACTACGATCCGCCGAACCTCACGTTCCCCTTCGGCACCTACGCGGTGGCCGTCGAGGTCGACGCGGAGACCGGCGAGTGGGAGGTCCGTCGCGTCGTCGCCGTGGACGACTGCGGCGTCCGGATCAATCCCATGATCGTCGAGGGGCAGATCCACGGCGGCCTGACCGAGGGCTTCGGGATCGCCGCCATGGAGCTCATCACCTTCGACGAGGACGGCAACTGCATCGGCGCGAACTTCGCCGACTACCTCCTGCCGACGGCCTGGGAGACGCCGCGGTTCGAGCTGTACGAGACGGTCACGCCGAGCCCGCACCACCCGATCGGGGCGAAGGGCGTCGGCGAGTCCGCGACCGTCGGCTCGCCCGCCGCCTACGTGAACGCGGTGATCGACGCGCTGCGGCCGCTCGGGGTCACCAACATCGACATGCCGCTCACGCCGGCCCGGGTCTGGGAGGCGATCCAGGCCGCCAAGGCGGGGGGCTCGTGAGGCGCGAGATCCTCGAGCTCGCCGCCCGCTTGTCCGCCGAGGGCACGCCTTTCGTCCTCGCGACCGTCGTCTGGAGTCGCGCGCCCTCCTCCGGCAAACCGAGCGCGACGGCGATCGTCACCGCCGACGGAACGCTGCGGGGGTGGCTCGGCGGAGCGTGCGCGGAGCCGGTCGTGCTCCGCGAGGCGCTCCGGGCGCTCGAGGAGGGGACCCCCAGGCTGCTGTTCCTCGGCACGCCCGACGACCTCGCCGGTCATCGGCGCGAGGGGGTCGTCACCGTGCCCATCGCGTGCCAGAGTGAGGGAGCGCTGGAGATCTACGTGGAACCCGTCCTGCCCTCCCCGCACCTGGTGGTGATCGGGCGCTCGCCCGCCGTGGACGCCCTGGCCGAGATGGCGCTCGCCCTCGGCTGGCGGCCGACGGTCGTCGACGACCGCGGCGACC
>BEHO01000215.1 GCA_002898915.1 bacterium HR12 | reverse complement strand
GTGCTGCGGCTCGGCCCGGTGCCGCTCGCCCCGACCGAGTGGGTGGTCGTGGCGCTCTGCGCGCCGGCGTGGCTCACGGTCTCGGCGGCCTGGGGGCTGCACCGCTTCCACCGGCTCGACGCCGCGGAGGAGCTCCGCCGGGTGGTCGGCGCGGTCTCCCTCTGCCTCGTGCTCGTGTGGTCCGTGTCCTTCTGGTCCCACGCGTCCTTCAGCCGGGGATGGATCGGTCTCTCCTGGGCCCTCGGGCTCGTCCTCGTCCTCGCCCACCGGTACGGCTGGCACCGCTGGCTCCGCCGCCGCCGCGAGCGGGGCGAGCTGCGCCTGCGGACGCTCGTGGTGGGGACCACCGAGGAGGGCGGGCGGATCGCCGAGGCGCTCGCCCGCTCCGCCGCCTTCGAGCCGGTCGGCTTCGTGTGGACGGGCGTCGGCGACCCCACGCTCGACGGCCTGCCGCGGGCCGGCGACCTTTCGCGCGTCGCCGAGGCGGCGGGGGAGCACGGGGCCGACTGCCTGTTCGTGGCCCCCTCGGCCGTCTCCGAGGAGCAGATGTTCGGGCTGATCCGGCTGGCCCGGCGCGAGGGCCTCGAGCTCCGGGTGGCGGCGAACCTGCCCTCGGTGTACGCGACCCGCGTCTCGCTCCAGCCCGTGGATCGGGTGGGCGGCGCCATGTCCCTCGCGATCCAGCCGGTGCGCCTCTCCGGTCCCCAGGCCGCCCTGAAGCGCGCCTTCGACCTCGTCGGCTCCGCCCTCGCCCTCCTCCTGCTCTCCCCGTTCCTCGCGGCGATCGCCCTCGCCGTGAAGCTCGACTCGCCGGGCCCGGTCCTGTACCGGCAGACGCGCGCCACGCGGCACGGGCGGCCGTTCACGATGCTGAAGTTCCGCACGATGCGCGAGGGCGCCGAGGATGAGCTACGGCGCGAGGGCCTCGACCCCGCCCGCCCCTACTTCAAGCTCGACGGCGAGGACCCGCGCATCACGCGCGTCGGCCGGTGGCTGCGGCGCACGAGCCTGGACGAGCTGCCGCAGCTCTGGAACGTCCTCCGGGGCGAGATGAGCCTGGTCGGGCCGCGGCCGCTCCCCATCGAGCAGGTCCACGCGAACCCCGACCTGCTCGAGGCCCGGCACGAGGTGCGGGGCGGCCTCACCGGCTGGTGGCAGGTCCAGGGCCGCTCGGAGGTCCCCCTCGAGGAGGCGCTGCGGATGGACGCCTTCTACATCGAGAACTGGTCCCTCACGCTCGACCTCTCCATCCTCCTCCGGACGGTCGGAGCGGTGCTGCGGGGGGAGGGGGCGCGCTGATGGCGATCTCCGTGCCCGCGCCCGCGGTCCGCGCCTCCCGCTCGATCCTCGGCATGCGCGTGGACGCCACCACCTACGAGGAGGCCGCGGACCTGATCGTCTCCTGGGCCGCCGCGGGGGAGTCCCGGGCGGTCTGCGTCGGCACGGTCCACATGGTGATGGAGGCCCACGACGACCCGTCCTTCCGGGAGGTCGTGAACGGCGCCGACCTCGTGACCTCCGACGGGATGCCGCTGGTGTGGGGCCTGCGGCTCCTCGGCGTGCCGGGCGCGACCCGCGTCTACGGCCCCGACCTCACGCCCGTCGTCTGCCGCGAGGCGGCGGCGGCCGGCGTCCCCGTCGGCTTCCACGGGGGGAGCCCGGCAACCCTCGCCCGGCTCCTCGAGCGGGTCCGGCGGGACCACCCCGGCCTGGAGATCGCCTACGCCGAGAGCCCGCCCTTCGGCGAGCTCACCCCGGAGCGGCTCGAGCGGGAGGCCGAGGCCGTCGCAGCCTCCGGCGCCCGGATCCTCTTCGTGGGGCTCGGCTGCCCCAAGCAGGAGCGCTGGATGGCGGCCCAGCGCGGCCGGATCCCCGCGGTCATGCTGGGGGTCGGCGCGGCCTTCGACTTCCTGGCCGGCACGAAGCGGCAGGCGCCCCGGCTCCTCCAGCGCGCCGGCCTGGAGTGGGCCTTCCGCCTGGCCACCGAGCCCCGCCGCCTCTGGCGCCGGTACCTGGCGAACAACCCCCGCTTCCTGGCCCTGTTCGGCGCCCAGGTCCTCCGGGAGCGGCTGGAGCGGGGAGGAACGAGCGAGGTGTGCACGTGACCGGGGTGGACGGGATGCGGCGCGCCCTCGTCACGGGCGCCGGTGGCTTCATCGGCCACCACATGGTTCGGTACCTGGTTGGACGCGGGTACTGGGTGCGGGGCGTGGACGTCAAGGCCCCGGAGTACGAGCCCTCGCCGGCCCAGGAGTTCGAGCGGCGCGACCTCCGGCACCCGGAGGAGTGCCTGGCGGCGTGCCGGGGGGTGGACGAGGTCTACCACTTCGCCGCCGACATGGGCGGCATCGGCTACATCACGGCGGTGCACGCCGAGGTGACGCGGAACAACGCCCTGATCGACGCGAACATGCTCGAGGCGGCGCGCCTGCAGGGCGTCGGGCGCTTCTTCTACGCCTCCTCCGCCTGCATCTACCCGATGTACCGGCAGCGGGAGCCGGACGTGACGCCGCTCCGCGAGGAGGACGCCTACCCGGCGGACCCCGAGCCGGGGTACGGGCTGGAGAAGCTCTTCGCCGAGGAGCTCTGCCGTTACTACCGCGAGGACCACGGCCTCGAGACACGCGTCGCCCGCTTCCACAACGTCTACGGTCCGCTCGGGACCTACGACGGCGGACGGGAGAAGGCCCCCGCCGCGATCTGCCGGAAGGTGGCGCTCGCCGCGGACGGCGACGAGATCGAGGTGTGGGGCGACGGGAAGCAGACCCGTTCCTTCCTGTACGTGGAGGACTGCGTCGAGGGCATCTACCGGCTGACGCGGTCCGACCACGCGGAGCCCCTCAACCTCGGCTCGGACGTGCTGATCTCGGTGGACGGGTTGGTGGACCTCGTGGCGGACATCGCGGGGAAGCGCATCCGCAAGCGGCACGACCCGACGAAGCCCCAGGGGGTGCGGGGCCGCAACAGCGACAACTCGCGGCTCCGCGAGGTCCTCGGGTGGGAGCCGACGACGAGCCTGCGCGAGGGGCTCGAGGCGACGTACCGCTGGATCGAGGGCGAGCTCCGCAAGGCGGGCCGGATCCCGGCGGAGGTGCGTGCGTGAAGGTCGGGGTCGTCGGCTGCGGGCATGTCGGGCTGGTCACGGCGGCCGCCCTGGCGCGCCTCGGGCACCACGTGGCAGCGACCGACAGCGACCCGGAGAAGCTGGCGCTCCTCTCCGAGGGCGGGATGCCGTTCTTCGAGCCCGGCCTCCCGGAGCTCGTCGCCGAGCAGACCGCCGCCGGCCGCCTCGCCTTCCTCCCCGAGACCGCCGACGTGGTGCGGGACCGCGAGCTGGTCCTGATCTGCGTGGGGACGCCGCCGCGCGAGGACGGGCAGGCCAACCTGGTCGCCGTGGAACGGGTGGCGCGCACCGTGGCCCGGGCCGCCACCGGCCCCCTCGTCGTCGTCGAGAAGTCCACGGTGCCCGTCGGGACGGCCGAGCGCGTCCGGCAGACCCTGGCCCGGGAGCGCCCGGAGATCCCCTTCGAGGTCGCCTCCAACCCCGAGTTCCTGCGGGAGGGCAGGGCCGTCCGGGACGCGCTCGAGCCGGACCGGATCCTCGTGGGGGTGGAGAGCGAGGGCGCCCGCGCCGCCCTCCGCGCGCTCTACGAGCCCCTCACCCGCGCCGGGCACCGGCTCATCGAGACCGACATCGCCACGGCCGAGCTCGCCAAGCACGCCTGCAACGCGTTCCTCGCCACC
>BEHO01000214.1 GCA_002898915.1 bacterium HR12 | reverse complement strand
GATCGCCTTCATCCCGTGCTCGTCGTCGCTCCGCGGGGTGACCGAGACGATCCCGATGATCGAGGTGATCACCCCCACGGCGCGGACGAACAGGGGGAACATCACCCCCGCGATCGCCCCGACCTCGGAGCCCGCGTAGGCCGCCGCCCCGAGGATCAGGGAGGCGACCAGCGTGACCTCGTACGACTCGAACAGGTCCGCCGCCATCCCCGCGCAGTCGCCCACGTTGTCCCCGACGTTGTCCGCGATCGTCGCCGCGTTGCGCGGGTCGTCCTCGGGGATCCCCTGCTCGACCTTCCCCACGAGGTCGGCGCCCACGTCGGCCGCCTTCGTGTAGATCCCGCCGCCCACCCGCATGAACATCGCGAGGAGCGCGCCCCCGAACCCGAACCCGACCAGGACGCTCGTCGCATCCTCCCGGTAGACGAGGAGGATCACGGTGGCGCCGAGGAGACCGAGCCCCACCGTGAACATGCCGGCGACGCCGCCGGCACGGAACGCGATCTTGAGGGCCCGCCGCAGCCCGCTCTCCCGGGCGGCGTTGGCCGTCCGGACGTTGGCCCGTACAGCCAGCCACATGCCCGTGTAGCCGGTCACGGCCGAGAAGCCGGCCCCCAGGATGAACGCGAGCGAGCGGCCGAGACGGATGAACAGATCCCCGTGACTCGCCTCCGCCGGGACCGGCAGGGCGAAGAACAGGACGACCGTGAGGATCCCCAGGAAGATCCCGAGGGTGCGGAACTGCCGGTTCAGGTAGGCCCTCGCGCCCACCTGGATCGCCGCCGCGATCTCCCGCATCTTCGGCGTTCCCTCCGGCGCCGAGAGGACCTCGCGGACGAGGTAGTAGGCGAAGGCGAGGGCGAGGATGGCGATCGCCAGGACCACCCAGAGCGCCTTGGCCTCGAAGGCGCCGAAGACGGCCTGGATCGGACCGCCCTCCTGAGCCAGGATCCCGAACAACGTTGGAACCTCCTCGGTCGGGGGAAGCGGGCTCCGGCAACATCCCAGGCCGGGGGCCCGCAGCAGTATAGGAGGAACCCGACGGCCGCGACCTGCGGCTCTTCACCACGCGCGGGCGAGGACCAGCCCGAGCACCACCGCGACCGGCGCTCCGAGCAGGTTCGCGACGAGGTTCGCCGCCGCGTAGCGTCGAGCCCCGTCACGCAGCAGGGCCGCGGTCTCGAACATCAGGGTCGAGAACGTCGTGAACCCTCCCGCGAAGCCCACGCCGAGCACGGTCCGCAGACCGCCGAGACCGTGGGCGCGCTCGGCGACCCCCGTGACGATCCCGAGGAGGAGCGCCCCCGACAGGTTCACGACCAGCGTCCCCATGGGGAACGGACCACCCCAACGGTCCTGAACCGCTCCGTCCACCAGGTACCGGCAGACCGCGCCGGCGGCGCCGGCGATGGCGACCCCGAGGGCGAGCATCAACGCTCGCCCCGACGTGGGAGACGGGACGACGCGCGCGCCGCGGCGCCCCCCACCACGACCCCGACGAGACCGCCTGCCGCCGTCATACCGCCGTAGAGCAGCGCGGCGACCACGGCGCCCGCGCGCGCCAGGCGCACGACCTCCAGGGCGAAGGTCGACATCGTGGTGAAGGCGCCGAGCAGCCCGATGCCGAGGAAGGGGCGGACGAGGCGGGTGGGCGGCCACACCTCGAGCACCAGGGTCATCAGGAGACCGAGCGCCGCGGCTCCCCCGACGTTCACGAGCAGGGTGACCACGGGCACGGCGGCGGGTCCCCGGGGGGCCCACCGCTCCTCGAGCGCGAAGCGCAGCACGGAGCCGATCGCCCCGCCGAGGGCCACCGCGGCCAGGACGCCGACCCGAGCTCGAACCATCATGGCAGCCGATGCTACGGCGCGGCCCGGCACGTACCATGGCCGCAGGCCACGGCAGGAGGGCGAACCGTGAAGCTCGAGGGCGAGGGCAAGCTGGTCCGGGTGTTCATCGGCGAGAGCGACACGTACCACGGCAAGCCCCTCTACCAGGCGATCGTGGAGCGCATCCGCCAGGAGCACTTCGCCGGCGCCACGGTGATCCGGGGGATCGAGGGCTACGGCGCGAGCTCGCGCCTGTACACCGCGCGGATCCTGCGCCTGTCCGAGGATCTCCCCGTGATCATCGAGGTCGTGGACACCGAGGAGCGCATCGACCAGCTCCTCCCGATCCTCGATGAGATGGTCGGCGACGGCCTGGTGACGGTGGAGAAGGCCCACGTCATCACGTATCGGGGGAGCCCGCCGGAGCCCTGATCCGTGGCCGGGCCGCCTATACTCAAAGCGTAGGGCGATGGGGCCCGCCCGGAACCGCTCTCCGAGCTGATGGCTCCTACACCGGGACGGGAGCCATGGTGCAGGAGACCTTCGCGGCGGAGCGGGAGCGGCTGGGCCAGCTGCTGGGCGAGCTGGCGGCCTTCGGGCGGGCGCGCGACGGCGATCGCGTGGCCGAGGCTGTCGCGGCCCTGGAGACGAAGCTCCAGGAGAACCGCTTCAACGCCGTCGTCGTCGGCGAGTTCAAGCGCGGGAAGACCACGTTCGTCAACGCGCTGCTCGGCGCCTCGGTGCTCCCCACCGCCGTGGTTCCCCTCACCTCGATCGTCACGGCCGTGACGTGGGGGCCCGAGCCACGCGCCGAGGTCCGGTTCGCGGACGGCCGGGTCCTCACCGTCCCGCCGGAGGAGCTCCCGCGGTACATCACCGAGCGCGAGAACCCCGGCAACCGCCTCCGGGTCGAGCGCGCCGTCCTCTCCTGGCCGGCCGAGGACCTGCGGGACGGCGTCTACCTCGTCGACACCCCCGGCGTCGGCAGCGTCTACCGCCACAACACCGACGCCGCGCGCCGCTTCGTTCCCGAGGCCGACGTCGCGATCTTCCTCACCTCGGTCGACCCACCGGTGTCGGAGTCGGAGCTCGCGTTCCTCCGCGAGGTGCGCGAGCACGCCGAGCGCGTGTTCTTCGTCCTCAACAAGATCGACTACCTCTCGCCCGAGGATCTCGCCGAGGCGGTCGGCTTCACCGAGGGGGTCCTCGCCCGCGCCCTCGACCGCCCCGTGCGCGTCTACCCGCTCTCCGCGCGGCGGGCGGTGGAGGCCAAGGTGGCCGGCGACCCCGCGGCCCTCGAGGCCTCCGGGTTCGCCGCCTTCGAACGGGACCTCCGCGCGTTCCTCCTGCGGGAGAAGGGCCGGGCCGTCCTCCGCTCCGTCGCTCGACGCGCCCTCGGCCTCTGCGCCGATGAGCGGAACGCGATCGACGTGGAGGAGCGCGCCCGCGCGCTCTCCGCCGCCGAGCTCGCGGACGCCAGGGAGCGGCTGGAGGCCGTCTTCGAGCGCGTACGGCAGGAGCGGGACGACCTCCGGCCCCTCCTCGAGGCCGAGACCCGTCGGCTGATCGCGGGGCTGGAGGAGGAGCTCGACGCCCTCGCGGTCCGAACGGAGCGGCGCCTCCGCGAGGAGGTCCGCGCCTTCCTGGCGACGCACCCCGGCCGCCCCGACCGCGAGGCCCTCCGACGGCTGACCGAGGACGTCCTCCGCGACGAGATCGACGGCTTCCGCCTCGCGGAGGAGCGCGCGCTCGCCGACCGGTTCCGGGCGACCACCGCCCGGTTCGTCGAGCGGACCGGGTCCCTGGTGGCCGAGACCCTCGCGCTCTGCGGGACGATCCTCGGGGTCGAGCTTGCCGCCCCGCCGCTCGAGGTCGGGCTCGCCGGAGGATCCCGCTTCTCCTACTCGTTCTTCGAGGT